>JADHVR010000012.1 GCA_016783885.1 Bacteroidales bacterium | reverse complement strand
TACGAGGGCAAAGATACAGGGGGAAATGTTAGTACACAAGCCTGTATTCGCTCTACATTTTTACCAAAATGAAAAATCAAATCAATGATATCAAGGGATACAGGACTTCAATTATAAAATCGTGTCAAAGTCAAGAAAAGCTAAGAAATAAAAAAGACGGATAAATAGAAAGTATCAAAACATTACCCCGCAAACATTGGGAACTCCGACATCATCTCGTTTACCTGCTTCTTAACTTTTTCGAGCAGTTCTTCATTTTCAATATCAGAAATAACCTGGCCGATAAAGTCAACAATAACAGGCATGTGTTCTTCTTTCATTCCGCGTGTTGTTATAGCAGGTGTTCCTATACGCAAGCCTGACGTCTGGAATGGTGAACGGCTGTCGAACGGAACCATGTTCTTGTTTACCGTAATATCAGCCAACACAAGTGTGTTTTCAACCTTTCTTCCGGTAATATCAGGGAATTTTGTTCTCAGGTCGATTAGCATCAGGTGATTGTCGGTACCATTGGAAATTACATGATAACCCTTATCAACAAAAGCGTTTGACATAACTTCAGCATTTTTCTTAACCTGAACCATATAATCTTTGTATTCTTTTGTGAGCGCTTCACCAAAAGCAACAGCCTTAGCTGCAATTACATGCTCCAGCGGACCGCCTTGTATGCCGGGGAATACACCTGAATTAAACAAGGAGGACATTTTGCGTATCACACCTTTTGGAGTAGTTTTCCCGAACGGATTATCAAAATCCTCACCCATCATAATGATGCCCCCTCTTGGACCGCGAAGAGTTTTATGCGTAGTTGAAGTAACAACGTGGCAATATTTCAAAGGATCATTCAGTAGTCCGACAGCTATCAAACCGGCAGGGTGAGCAATATCTGCCATGAGGAAAGCACCAATTTTATTTGCTATTTCTCGCATCCGTTTATAATCCCAGTCGCGTGAATAAGCTGAAGCTCCGGCAAGAATAAGTTTCGGTTTTTCGCGAAGGGCTGTTTCTTCCATCTTGTCATAATCCACCATACCTGTTTGCTCATCAACCTCATAAGCAATAGGATTATACAATATCCCTGAAGAATTAACTTTTGAACCATGAGAAAGGTGTCCGCCATGAGACAAATCTAATCCCATGAATTTATCACCTGGTTTCAGAAGTGTGAGAAATACAGCCATATTTGCCTGAGCGCCCGAATGTGGCTGCACATTAGCCCAAGCAGCTCCAAAAAGTTCTTGTAAGCGATCTATAGCAAGCTGTTCGGTTTCATCCACATGCTGGCATCCGCCATAATACCTTTTGCCCGGATAACCTTCGGCATATTTATTTGTCATAACAGAACCCATGGCTTCTAAAACCTGATCGCTGACAAAATTTTCAGATGCAATAAGCTCAATGCCGGTCATCTGGCGGTTTGTTTCCTTTTCAAGGATTTCGAATACTAAGGTGTCTCTTTTCATAATTGTTTTCAATAATTTCTAAATTTCTACTAGCACAAATAAACTGTACATATATTTTTTACAAATTTATAAAAATTAATTTTGCACAGGTCTTAGAATAGAATAATTTTGTCAAAACTATGTTTATAGTAGGTAAAATCAAATTACATAAAATTTATGTTAGATGATCGATTTTGATAAGTTTGAACTTGACAACGGATTAAAGGTAATTGTACATAAAGATATCAATACTCCTATTGTGGCAATGAATATACTTTATAATGTTGGGGCAAGGGATGAAGACCCGGACAAAACCGGTTTTGCTCATTTATTTGAGCACCTTATGTTCGGGGGGTCGGTAAATATTCCAAAATATGATATTCCGCTGGAAAAAGCAGGTGGCGAAAACAATGCTTTTACTAATAATGATATAACAAATTATTACTTAACTATTCCAAAACAAAACCTTGAACTGGCGTTCTGGCTCGAATCGGACAGGATGTTCGATCTTGCCTTTTCGTCCAAAAGTCTTGAGGTTCAAAAAAATGTAGTTATTGAAGAATTTAAACAATCATATTTAAACCAGCCTTACGGCGATGTATGGTTAATACTGAAACCTCTTGCTTATAAAATTCATCCGTACAAATGGCCGACAATTGGAAAGGAAATTTCACACATTGAAAATGCCACCATGGATGATGTGAAAGCTTTTTACAAGAAGTTTTACAATCCAAACAACGCTATTCTGACAGTGGCAGGAAATGTTGAAACCCGAAAGATTAAAAAACTTGCTGAGAAATGGTTTGGTCCGGTTTTGCAGGTAACCAAGTACAATAGAAGTCTGCCAATGGAACCGGCTCAAACAGAAATAAGAAATTTAACCGTAAAACGAAAAGTGCCCTTCGATGCAATTTACAAGGTATATCATATATGTGCACGTACCGATCGGGAATATCACACTACCGACCTCATCTCTGATATTCTGTCGAACGGCGATTCATCCAGGCTTTATACACGATTAGTCAAAGAACAAAAGCTTTTCAGCGAAATAAATGCTTACATTACCGGGGATATTGATAATGGCTTATTTGTTTTTACAGGAAAGCTGGTGAATGGCGTAAAAATGAAGGATGCTGAAAAAGCAATAGAAAATGAAATTGAGAAAATCAAAGATATTCCGGTTAAAGATGAAGAACTTAGGAAAGTAAAAAACAAGATTGAATCCTCACTGGAATTCTCCGAAATAAATGTCCTGAATAAAGCTATGAATCTGTCTTTTTCTGAACTTTTAGGGGATGCAGACCTTATTAACCAGGAAAAATCTAAATATTCTTCAGTTACAATAGAAGGGATTCATCAAACGGCTAATGAAATTTTCAGGAAAGATAATTGTTCAACACTTTATTATTTTGCAAATTAAAAATGATTAAACTAAACCGAAATATACAGCCCGACATCAATTTAGTGGATAAAATTGATTTTTTCGAGCCAGAGGTAGTCAAGCTTAATAATGGCATTCCTGTTTACCTTATAGATACAGGGATACAGGATATTATTAAAATCGAATTTTTATTCAATGCCGGAAGCTGGTACCAGGACAAACTCATGGTCGCCAAATTCACCAATAAAATGCTGAAAGAGGGAACAGAATCTTATACCTCTGAGGAAATAGCTGAAAAAATAGATTATTACGGCGCTCATCTTGAAACATCCGCCGATAAAGATATGGCATATATATCGTTTTACTCGCTAAACAAGCATTTGGATAATACATTACCCATCATTGGTGAAGTGATAAAATGCCCTGTATTTCCTGATAATGATCTGGAAATTTATAAACAAAACCGGAAACAAGAGTTCATCATCAATAATAAAAAAGTCAGATATTTGGCTCGCAGGAAATTTAATGAGTTAATTTTTGGCAAAAACTATCCGTACGGAAGACTTTTCGATGAGGATGATTTCGATAGAATAAAAAGGGATGATCTTATAAATTTTTTTAAAGATTTTTATTATCCTGAAAATTGCAAGATCATTATTGCCGGCAAAATCCGTAAAGATATGGTCAACCTTTTAAACAGATATTTTGGAGGATATAACGGAAGCCCGCAAAAAATAAATAAAAAGAAAATCATTACTATTGAACCAAATATTAGCCGAAGAGTTCATGTAAAAAAAGATGATGCAATTCAATCGGCAATAAGGATCGGGAAGGTTCTTTTCAATAAAAAACATCCGGATTTCCTGAAACTTTTGGTTCTGAACACTGTGCTTGGCGGATATTTCGGTTCAAGGTTAATGACCAATATACGCGAAGAAAAAGGTTATACTTATGGTATCGGGTCAGCAGTGGTTTCGTTACATAATTCAGGGTATTTTTTTATTACCTCTGAAATAGGAAACAAGGTTACTCAAAAAGCTATTAATGAAATATACTATGAAATAAAAGTATTGAAGGAGAAAAAGATACCCGAGTCGGAACTTGATATAGTTAGGAATTATATGTTGGGATCTTTCCTTAGAAGTATGGATGGGGCTTTTGCGTTGTCGGATAACTTAAAAGGAATACTCGAATACGGATTGGATAACAGCTATAACAGAAATTTTATCGAGATAATTAAAAATATCAGTGCGGAAGAACTTAGAAACCTGGCTCAAAAATACCTTGATGAAAATTCTTTGTTTGAGATGAAAGTGGGGAAATAGATATTTAAAATGACTAAAAAATTAATAGTTTTATCAAATTGAAAATAAAATTTTTTATAACATTTTTTCTTTCGTTACAATTCTACTTGTCATTTGCACAAGTGGATGCCGGAGAAGATGTTACAATTAGCGCCGGATTACCTATAATGCTTTCCGGGGAATACCTTGGATATACAGGCACTCCGGTTACGGCTCAGGATGATTACTTTGTAGGACCTTTCGAGATAGGATTTGACTTCACATATTTTGGTGAGATTTATACTCAATTTGCTATCGGACCAAATGGACTTGTGAGCTTTGATGTGCCGGATATACTTGGATTTAGCTATTGGGATCCGGTTTCCATTCCTAATAATACATTTCCAATAACTATCATGGGACCCTACCAGGATTTATTCAGAAGACCCATAACACCTCACAATGAATTTATTTATTATAAAACTGTTGGAGAAGAACCCGGAAGAAAACTTATCGTTGGTTGGTGTGAAGCGCCAATGTTCAATTGTGAATCACAGAAAGCCACATATCAAATTGTGCTGAACGAAAACGATAATTCAATAGTTAATAATATCATTGCAAAACCTGCCTGTGAAGCTAATTTAGGCAATAAAGCTACTCAGGGAGTCAATTTTAATGATGACCTCGGAATTGTTGTTCCGGGAAGAAATAATACATCATGGACGGCTTTTAACGAAAGCTGGAGATTTGACCCGCAGGGACCGGATAATTATACGATAACTTCCGTAAATTTTGAACCTGAGATAATTGTTCCTGTTGGAAAACTCTCATGGGCATGGTATAAAGACAATTATCCCGATGGCGAGGTTATCAGCAATAATCAATCTGTTGTTGTACATCCAACAGAAAGTACAACTTACTTTGCAGAGATTACACTTTGCGGAGGAATGAAATATTGGGATAACATCTTAGTTCAGGTTATTCCGATTCCAAATGCATTTAATCCAAACAGTCCGGTAGAACAAAACAGGGTTTTTAAAGTTTTTGCAAATCCTGAAAACAGAATAAATAACTTTAAGATGTATATATACAACAGTTGGGGGCAGCAAATATTTGAAACAAATGATATTAATGAAGGCTGGGACGGAACATTAAATGGCAATCCCTGTAATTCGGGAGTATATGTTTGGGTAGTATATTATGAAGACGAAAACGGTACGGTTACTAATAAAGGAACAGTAACGCTTGTTAAATAAAAGAAAAGACTCTTCCATCCCGATAGGTATCGGGATGGAAGGTCTTTTTAAAGGTTATTCATCCTGAATACCTAATTTAGCTTTAACAAGTTCAGTTATATCATCACTCGGTTCGGCATACAGTAAAAGTCCTTCGGTACTGTTGAAAACATACGTATAGCCATTCTCTCTTGCAACTTCCTCTACTGCTTTTTTTGCTTCTTCAATAATCGGTGATGTCAGTTCAAGCTCTTTATCTTGAAGGTCTTGTGCAGCCTGCTGTTCAAAGGCATCTAATCTTCCTTTTAAATCATTAATCTCTGCTTCTTTAGTCTGGCGAATAATTTCAGACATACTTCCAACATTTGCCTGGTAGTCCATAAATTTATTCTCCAATTCGGTTTGCATGGCTGCGTACTGTTCCTGGATAGATTTATTATAATCCTCAAAAATTGTCTTTACCGAATCTAATCCCGGCATTAAGCTGTACATCTTGGCAAAATCAAGATGCCCTAACTTTATCTTGCTCTGTGCAAAAGCATCCGACGAAATAGTAACTATAAAAAGTACTACAAAAACACTAATCAGTCTTTTCATTTTAATTAATTAAAAGTTTATAAATTAATTTTAAAATTTAAGGGGCAAATGTATAGAATATAATTGAATTGAGATAAAAAAATTTCTTAAATAAACTTATTTACAAAAACCTATTTTCTTTCACCTTTTTTTATTGGTCCAGGTCCAAACTCGCCGGGTCTCTGTTGTCCTTTATTTATTTTCTCAGGGCTTTGGCTTTTATATTCCTTTTTAATCCTGTCCTCTTTTCTTACGGTTCCTAAAACGGCCCCAACCTTATCCAAAACATCATCGCTGATATCAAATTTAGCATTAACATACAATATTGTAAGGCTACCTGCTTTATCAAAAACGAAAGCATAATTTTTATTTGTTGCAATTTCTTCTATTGCATTAAATATTTTTTCCTGGATCGGTTTTACAAGTTCTTCACGCTTTAAGAATAAATCCCCATCTTTTCCGAACCGTTGTTTTTTAAATTCTTTAACCTCTGCTTCTTTTGCAATAATCTCTTCTTCTTTTTTCTTTTTAATATCCTCCGGCATCAAAACCGCCTCAGCCTGGAATGTTTTGTACATTCTGTCAATCTCAGCAAATTTTTCTTCTATTTCTTCCTGGTACTCGGTTGCCAGTTCATCTAACTGGTTCTGGGCATCTTGATATTCAGGAATATTATCGAGAATATATTCAGTATCAACATAGGCATATTTTTGTGCAAATAAACCGGTGAAAGTAAAAAATCCCATTATTAAACTAAGAGCCAGTTTTTTCATATTATATCCTCCTTAATAATACTTATTAAATTTAGTAACGTAATAATATTAATCAATCGACTGATTTATTGAGAAGTGGAACTGTCCTCTGCTAGCATCGGGTATTCCCGGTACCGGGTCAAATCCATAACCCCAGTCAAGTCCTAAAATACCAAACATAGGCAGGAACACCCTTACCCCAAATCCGGCTGCCCTGTACACCCCAAAAGGATTAAAACTATCAAACTTCAACCAGGCATTTCCGGCTTCAAGGAAAGTAGCAACATAAATAGTGGCATTGGGATTTAATGAAAGCGGATATCTCAGCTCTAATGTATATTTACTGAAAATAGTGCCGCCTATATTGCTGCTTCTCCAATAATAGGGTGTTAAGGTTTCATTCCCATAACCGCGCATTCCGATTATTTCCCTTCCATCAAGGTTATTATAGCCCGATAATCCGTCTCCACCAAGATAATACCTTTCAAAAGGAGTAACTCCTATATCAGGATTATATTCTCCGAGAAATCCGAATTTAGCTCTTGTCATCAAAACAAGGTTTTGAACTATGGGTGTAAAATATGCAGCCTGGATATTCCACTTATGAAATTCTATCCATTTATACTTTTCAGTATCATCTATCAAGGCATAGTTTCTGTCGGAGAAAAGGGAGTATGGAGGAGTTACATCTAACGAAACAGATACTAAGGAACCACTTCTGGGGTAAATTGGAAAATCGATTGAATTACGCGATAATGTTACGTTAAAGTTAAAGTTATTATAATTTCCTGTTCCGGATCCAAAAGAGAAAACCCTTGTATAATTATCAAGATCGTATCGCTGAAAGTTAAGAGCAAAATATATCTGGAAATAATCATCGGGCCATGTCAGTCGTTTACCTAAACCAACAGTTACGCCATTTATTGTAAACGACTGTCTATTGATATTATCTTTTGGATATCCGTTCGAAAATAAAGAATGATAGTAACTTACACTGAACGAGTTTGGCTTTTTACCCCCAAGCCATGGCTCGGTAAAGGAAGCACTGTAGCTGATATATCCTTTGCCGTATGACTGCACTCTAAGGCTTAACTTTTGCCCGTCTCCTGTTGGTACCGGACGCCATGCTTTCAGGCGAAGCAAATTTCGTAATGAAAAATTATTAAATGACACACCTAATGTTCCAATAACACGTCCGTATCCCCAGCCACCTGATAATTCAATCTGGTCGGAAGATGTTTCTTCAACTTCGTACTCGATATCAACAGTTCCTTCAACAGGATTCGGATTAACAACAGGGTTTATTGTTTCTGCATTAAAATATCGTAGCTGGGCTAATTCACGTGTTGTCCTGATAATATCAGACCTGGAAAAAAGCTGACCCGGTCGTGTCCGAAGTTCCCTTATGACTACATGGTCGTTAGTACGAGTATTTCCCTTAACTGAAACTTTATTGATTGTAGCTTGCTTTCCCTCGTATATCCTTATTTCAAGATCAATTGAATCATTTTCAACCTGTATTTCTACGGGGATTGCTGAAAAAAACAAATATCCATTATTCATATAGAGTGAACTGACATCGTCTTCATTCATATTAAATGTCAGATTCGAGTTTAATAATTCCCAGTTATATATATCACCTTTTTGTATTTTTAACACCCTGTTCAAAAAATCATCGGTATATTTTGTGTTTCCAACCCATGTAATATTCCTGAAATAATAGCGGTTACCTTCGTTCAAATACAAGTCAATACTAACTGTATTATCCGGGTTTCGGTAAATGGAATCTCTAATAATTTTAGCGTCTCTATAACCAAATTCATTGTATTTATTTATCAGGTTTATTTTGTCTTCATTATAGTTGTCTTTAATATATTTCGATGATTTAAAAATTCTCGGTTTAATATTTTCATTAATATAGTTTCTTGTATCATCAACCATATTGGAGAATCTGAAAGTAACAGTATTTTTAACCAAATCAAAAATCAAGTCCTCAAGGTTGTTGAAAGGCTGAAATGAGCCTTTCTCTTTTGTTTCTTTCAGGTATTTCTTTACTTTATAATTATCATACTTCTCATTACCAAAAACGTTAATGGCTTTAATTTTCACCTTCTCTTTTTTATCAATATCAATTTGTAGTTTAACATGATTGACCCTCAGTGTGTCAGCAATTTGAGTGATATTAACTTCTGTATCGAGATACCCCTTATCATTATAATGCTTTTTGATTCTATTTTCGGTTCTTATCAGCAGATTATCGGTAACTACTTCGCCGCTTGAAAGCTTAATTTCATCCCGAATATTATCAGCTTCGGATTTTTTAATACCGCCAAATGAGAAGGTTGACATCCTGGGTCTTTCCGTGAGGTCGATATTAAGAAATATTAAATTACCCTGAACTTTAGTGGCGGAAATTATTACATTTTCGAATAATCCCTGATCCCAAAGATTATGAATTGCTTTTGATATCTCTTCGCCGGGTATATTGATTTGGTCGCCAACCGACAATCCTGACAGCATTATCAGTACATTATTATCAAGATATTTTACTCCGGTAACTGTGATACCGCCAATTTCATATTCTTTCGGGTAGGCATAATCAATTTTATCCAAATCACCTATGCTAATCTGAGCACGGGCAGATACTATTAGAACCGACAGCAAAAACATCAAACCTATAAATCTGATTCCCATTTTTTTCTTACTTGATAATTTGTTCACTGGTTTTTCCAAATCTTCTTTCTCTTTTCTGAAATTCAACTATTGCTTCGTACAGATCTTCCTTTCTGAAATCAGGCCAAAGTTTAGGAGTAAAATATAATTCTGAATAAGCTATTTGCCAAAGGAGAAAATTGCTAATTCTGTATTCACCGCTTGTTCTGATTAACAATCCGGGATCGGGAATCGAATGTGTTGATAAAAAAGACTCAAATAAATTCTGGTCAATACTATCGGCGGTAATTTCTTTTGAAGCGACCAATTGTGCAATTTTCTTTGCGGCATTTGTAATTTCCATCCTCGAGCTATAGCTCAATGCCAGTATCATTGACATTCGGGTATGATGAGCCGTGTCTTGTATGGCATTCATAAGCTCTTGTAAAGTAATTTTGGGCAATGAGTAAAGATCACCGATAGCCAATAACCGGATATTATTTTTGTGAAGTGTTTTGGTTTCTTTATGTATGGTCCGAACCAATAATCTCATCAAAGCGTTCACCTCTGCTTTAGGTCGGTTCCAGTTTTCAGTAGAAAAAGCATATAAGGTTAAATATTTAATCCCAAGCTCAGCCGCAGCTTCAGCAGTTTCTCTTACAGATTTCACCCCATGCTTATGTCCAAAAATCCTGGGCTTTCCCCGTTGTTTTGCCCATCTTCCATTACCATCCATAATAATGGCAACATGTTGGGGCAACTTATCCATATTTATTTTATCTTTCCAAATCATTTCAGCAATCTGCAAACCGGCTTTATTAATACTTATTATCCTGAAACTCGGAACATTTGTTTCTGTTTTTCAAATTAACATTATAAGTAATTGTCATTCCTGCAAAAGAATACCAATCGTTTGTTTTAGAATTACCTCTTTGCATCATCGGTTGATGATTTTTATTAGGGTCTGAAACAACCAGATCCGGGTATTCTTCATCTCCCGGCTCAATATTATATGCCGGTAAATAGTATGTTTTACTTACATCATCAATATAATCGGTAAATGTTTTACGCATACCCCATTCCAATGTAATACAGATTCTTTTCGAGAAACTATATTTAACACCTATTCCGAAAGGAAAACTTAAATTATAATACGAATATTCTTTCCTTGTTTCATCAGGTGGCAGATAGGCGAGATTAGTCTGTCCTTCGGTATGGTAATCCCTCAAATCTGAATTACCGATTTTAGGTCTGTTATAAAAAACAGCCACTCCCCCAAAGATATATGGTGTATAATAGTTTTTCATACTTCCTGTGTAATAGGGCAGGAAATTAAATTCCATTACTCCTCCCAGTTCCCATAAATTTGATGTAAACTTAAGTGACCTTTCCTTGAGGAATTTGGATTTTTTATCATCACCTGTTAATATGCCTTTATAAATATTAACTTTAACAGCCCATCTTGAACTCAGATTATACCTGCCAAGCGCTCCGTATGCAAAGTTTGTTTGCAGGAATGGATAAGAGGGATTGAGGTCGCCCATATAAAAAGAGCCTCCTGCAAAAATTCCCACATCCAATTGAGACCTGCCAACAGTTGAAATAATTATGAATAAAATAAATAAACTTAGTTTTCTCATAAAAGCGTCACAAAAATATAATTTTATATTTATACTGTATTTAACACCTGACTTATCATTGGTCATTAGTCATTACTTGTCATTAATACTTTTTACCCGTCTGTCAGCACGCACAGTCGGGCAGGCTTTTAACTTTTATCTTTTATCTTGGTTCTTGTATCTTAATTTCTAACATCCAAGCCCCACATTAGTTTTTCACGAATAGTTTTAAAGTAGCTTTCACCCGCAAGCTGCATCAGATTCAACCTAAATTCTTCTTTTTTAACCGTTAATTCCACCGATGAATCTACTATTTCTGATCTGGAATCAAGACCAACAAAAAACTCTTTAGTTCTGCCTACTACTTTTATCTTAATCTGACTACTGTCAGGGATAACGATAGGTCTTACAGTTAAATTGTGCGTTGCAATAGGTGTAATAAGAAAATTTTGAGAACGTGGCAAAACAATCGGACCGCCCGAACTAAGCGAATAAGCCGTTGAACCGGTTGGCGTTGCAACAATCAAGCCATCAGCCCAATATGAATTCAGGTATTCATTGTTCACATAAGCCTGGATTCTTAACATAGAAAACGGATATTTCTTGTAAACAGCCATTTCGTTCAATGCATAGTTCAAATCCCCGAATATGTTGTTAGGGGTCTCAAGTCTGAGCAGCGTTCTTTGATCAAGCTTAAACCTTCTATTCAATAACTGTTCAATAGCCGAATCAATTTTTTCTTTTGAAATAGAAGAAAGAAATCCCATCCTTCCTAAGTTTATACCTAAAATGGGAATTCCTGAATCTCTGACAAGCGTAATGGTATTCAATAAAGTGCCGTCACCGCCAATGGAAAAAAGGAAATCAACTTTCCCGATTATTTCATCATGTCTGGTAAATACTTGTGTTTCCTGTTTTAAAGAAATATTATCTTTCAGCTCTTTGTAAAAAGGCTCATAGAAGAGAAGCGATATATCGCGGCTTTCAAGTTTATCAATCAGTTGCTGTATGCATCCTTTATTCTCTTCAGAAAACGATTTGCCAAATATTGCAATGTTCATCCTGAGTTTGCTTTGTCAATAGTCAGTATTTTTCAATAATTTGCAAGATTACAAAATAATAAAGAATATGTTAAAAAATTAACATTTATATTTTCCTGCAAAATTATTTAATACTCACTTATATATAATTTAATCAGGCTGAATTAATCGGGTTAAATATTTTTTTTATACTTTTGACTTCGGAATGCACCATAAAGAATTAATTCCAAAATTTCGAGACATAAAGATTAAATTTAATTCCAAAATTATTTTTAAAATTTATCAATCATGTTTAAGAAATTAATTTTTTTTGACGGAAAAGACTTTAAGGGCTGGAAATCTTTTCTTAGTAACCTGTGTAAGGACAAACCTTCGGGAGTACTTATATTTATGGCTGAGGAAACACCTTTTGACTATGAAAAGATACAACCTCTGCTTAAAGAAACTCAAACCGAAGTCTGGGGATTTGTTTTCCCTGAAGTAATTTATAAACATTCGCGCTATAAATGCGGAGTAGTCGGTTGTACATTCAAAGCCCCGGTTTCGGCTGAAGTGGTTAAAAACCTGAATGATTTTAAAGGAACTGTTTCAAAAAAAATAATTTCGGAAAATACCGAAAGCCTGCTGATATTCACCGATGGCTGGGCGGACAATATTCCATTGCTTATCGAGACTTTATATGAAACGTGCGAAAAAGAAATCACTTATTTGGGTGCCGGTACAGGCAGTATTTCTGATACGAACCGTAAATCGCTTTTTACCCGCGATGATTACTTTACACGTGGAGCAATCATCATTGCTGTAGATGAGTTCATGTCAATTGGAGTGGAGCATGGCTTGCAGCCCATTTTTGAGCCATTTATTGCAACAAAATTAGATAAACGAATCTTAAAAACTATTAACTGGAAACCGGCTTTAGAATTTTATAAAAATGTTGTTGAAAAAGATTCGGGTGTAAAATTAACTAAGGAAAATTTTCCTGAGCTTTCTGCATCTTATACCTTTGGTATGCTAAAATATGATAATGAAATAATACCGCGTTGCACTATTGATATGGCTGATGAGGAAAGTATTTTTCTTGGCAGTGAAACACCCGATAATTCAATGATGACTATAATGAAAGGTAACCATAAAAAATTTATTGAAGCTGCCGGTTTAGCCACCGAAAATGCTAAAACCGGTTTTAAAAACAAAAAGAAAAAGTTACCTTCAAAAGCACTGATAATTGAATGTATAACAAGAACCTTATTTTTAGGCGACAGATTTGAAGACCAGATAAAACTTATTGGCAACAAAGCAGGAAAAAATGTTTTATTGTTCGGAGCTTTAAGCTTAGGTGAAATAGCTTCAACCGGAGATAAATTTATTGAACTTTATAATAAAACTTTGGTGATTGGGATGGGGGAATAAAAGGTTACTGGTTATTTATTGTTTTAAAAAATTATAAACAAACTAATCTATGAAACAAAAAGATATTTCTTTTATACAAAACCTTAGCATTTCTTATGAATGTGCGCTTGCTATCGGTAATAGCTTAGACCTTAAAGAAATGCTTTATGAAGTTATTCATAAGATTGTGCATAAAACCAATGCACAAAGGGGAAGTATCTGGTATTACAAAAATACAAACAAGAAAAGCATCACACTTGGAGCAAGAGCAGGTTCAAAATTAACTGAAACCGAAATAATAAAAAGGGTGAATCATTATAATGATATTTTTAAGAAAATATGTATAAATCAAAAACCTGTTATTAAAAACCGAAATGAAGATGATTTTTTCAAATATTGCATAAAGACAACAGGAAAAGAACACTCTGTTTTAATAATTCCCATATATAAAGTTGCCATTATTCATTTGGTTTATTCAAGCACTGTAATAGTTTATAAAGCATTAGCAAACATGCTTTTGGATCTTTCTCATAAGTTAAATGTGGCAATAGATGCCTGTTTGTCTCATGAAAATAAAATAAAAGAAATACAAATAAGAAAACATACTGAAGATATACTGAAGAAAAAAGCAAACCAACTCATCTCCCATCAAAATAAATTACAAGAACTTTATGCCGATTCAGAACAAAATGAAAAATCATTATTAAGCATATTAGAAGATGTAGTAGAAAAAGAACAAGCATTAAAAGCAGCTAAAGAAAAAGCTGAAGAATCCGACAGGTTAAAATCAGCTTTTCTGGCAAATATGAGCCACGAAATCAGAACACCTATGAACGCTATTCTTGGCTTTTCTCAATTACTTAACGATGTAGAATCGGTTGAAGAAAGAGATAAATTTATAAATCTTATAACATCAAATAGCGAACATCTTCTAAGCTTAATAAATGATATTATTGATGTATCGAAAATCGAAGCAGGACTGATGACAATTGAAAGCAATAAATGTTCAGTCAACCGACTTCTTGAAGAATTACATATCATTTTTAATACAAATAAAAAAATAAAAGAAAATAATATTCAAATTATATTAAATATACCATTAGCTGAAAATGAAAGTTTAATATTAACAGACAGTAAGAGATTACGTCAGATATTATCAAATTTAATTGATAATGCTATAAAATTTACTGAAAGCGGAAGCATCGAATACGGATATAAAATAAAAGATTCGCAAACACTGGAATTTTATGTTAAAGACTCAGGGGAAGGAATTCCGGAAGATAAGCAAGAAATAATATTTGAACGATTTATCCAGACTGATATGTCACTCACCCGCACACAAGGAGGAACAGGATTGGGATTATCAATTACAAAAGCATTTGTAAAACTTTTTGGCGGTGAAATCAGTGTTAAATCAGAAATCGATCAAGGCTCAACATTTTATTTCACACTTCCGTACAAAAAATCCAAATCGATAATAAAACCGCGAGTAGCTGAAAAAAAAGAAATAGATTACATCTGGAAAAACAAAACAATACTTATTGCCGAAGATGTAGAAGATAATTTTCTTTTAGTCGAAAGTATATTAAATAGCACACAAGTGCAAATATTATGGGCAAAAGACGGGAAAGAAACAATTGACATCTGCAAAAAAAACAAAAATATTGATTTAATCCTGATGGATATACGAATGCCTGTACTTAACGGCTACGAAGCCACAAAGCAAATTAAGCAATTCAATAGCGGTCTGCCGATAATTGCCCTGACTGCTTATGCAATTGATGGCGACAGTACCAAGGCTTTTGAATATGGTTGCGATGATTATATAACAAAACCGGTAATAAAAGCAGAATTACTTTCAATAATAAATAACTATTTATAAAAATATAAATCAAAAATACTTATGTCTTTTCTCGAACTCGCCAAAAAACGTTTTTCCGTCAGGAAATATAAGCCTGATTCTATACCGGAGGAGGATTTACTTTATATTCTCGAAGCCGGACGGGTAGCTCCGTCTGCTGTGAATTACCAACCCTGGTATTTCATTGTAATTAAAGATGAAAAAAACCGGAAAAAGGTTAATGAACTTTATCACCGGGATTGGTTCGGGCAAGCACCTGTTGTTATTATTCTCGTTGCGGACCATAGTCAGACGTGGAAACGGTCTGTCGATAGAAAAGACCATGCAGATATTGACGTTGCCATTGCTGCCGACCATATAACTCTCGCTGCTGCTGACAGAGGTCTGGGTACATGCTGGGTTTGTAATTTCGATAAGGAAAAAACAATAAAGATGTTTAATCTTCCTGACTACATTGAACCGGTCGTTTTACTGCCTTTGGGCTATCCTGCCGAGCAGGCGGATACTGACAGGCATTCACACAAACGAAAACCCTTGGATGAAATAGTTTGTTGGGAAAAATTCGTTGTCTAATTCCTTTTCCTTTTTGATTAATGTAGATTTGTGACTCTGTTATAATAAAAGAAATACAACATTTCTTTAAAAGAAAAACAATGATAAGAATAAAACAAGCCATTCAACAGTCGATAGAATTAAAGCAAAAAATACTCACAGATGAATCCTTATTACTGGTAATCGGTGAAGTTTCGGAAATATGTGTAAAATCCTTACAAAAAGACGGAAAGGTTTTATTTTGCGGCAATGGCGGCAGCGCTGCCGATGCACAACATCTTTCTGCCGAACTCTCAGGACGGTTTTATTTCGACCGCGAACCACTCTTTGCAGAAGCCTTGCATGTGAATACTTCTTACCTCACGGCTGTTGCAAATGATTATTCTTATGATGACATATTCTCCAGATTGGTAAAGGCAAAAGGCAGGGAAGGTGATGTGCTGATCGGTTTGTCAACTTCAGGTAATTCAGCCAATGTGATTAAGGCGTTTGAGGTTGCCAGGAAAACAGGGATGATTACCGTGGGTCTGACAGGTGAAACAGGCGGGAAGATGAAAGAGGTTTCCGATTACCTTATCAATGTCCCCTCAAAAGATACACCGCGTATTCAGGAAAGCCATATTTTAGTCGGTCATATTATTTGTGAATTGATAGAGACAAAGATGTTTGGATAGTTGGTAATAGGTAAGGCAGCCAGTGTTGTGAGGAGATTATGATTACGTGTAAAACAAAAATGAAAATTATTAATATCCTTAAATCTGCAAGTGAAATAAGAAGTTTTTATTAATTTTACAGTCCGATAAAATAAATTAATGCATACTAAGATGCAAGCAATAGCAAATGTAAATACAATTTTACAGAATATTTCTTCCCTTTCATTAGAGGATCAATTTTATATCGCTGAGATTCTTGATAAAAGAATTCATGAATTGAAAAGAGAAAAAATATTTCAAAGGGCAAAAGAGGCTGAAGAAAATTATAAAGCAAACAGGGTCACTGTTGGGAATGCCCATGATTTATTAAAAATGATTAAAAATGATTGAGCTAATATGGGATGAAGCTTTCATTAGGATAATAAAGAAATGGCGGAAAAAACATCCTGATTTAATAAAGATATTTGAAAAGCGAATCCTGATATTTATTGAAGACCCTTACCATCCTTTACTTAAAACTCATCGCCTTAGTGGAAATTTAAAAGGCTATTGGGCAATCAGCATAACTTATCAATATCGACTTGTTTTCAGGTTTTTATCTCAAAATAAAGTTTTGTTAATTGATTTAGGCACACACGATGAAGTTTATTAAAGCAGGAAAATAAAACAGTATGATAATCAGGGAGGCAATAATACTTGCAGGCGGTTTTGGAACACGACTAAAGGATGTCGTCAGTGATGTTCCGAAGGTTATGGCACCTGTCAATGAACGACCGTTTCTTGAATATCTGCTGGATTACCTCGACAGTAATGATTTTAATCATGTAGTGTTATCGGTAGGGTATAAGAACGAGATCATCAGAAAGCATTTTGGAAATAAATATAAATCAGTTAAGATTGATTATGCCATTGAGGATAAGCCCCTCGGAACCGGCGGTGGCATTAAGAAAGCATTTGAATACATACGGGGATACAGTGCCCTGGTTCTAAATGGCGACACAATGTTCAGGATAGACATGAACAGGATATTTGAATTTCACTTTTCAAAGCGTTCAATGATTTCAATAGCACTGCGAGAGCTTGACAGGGTTGACCGTTATGGAACTGTTACGCTGGACGAAAACCACCGGATTATCGGTTTTGAAGAAAAAGGTAAACAAACCGGTCCTGGTTTGATAAACGGTGGCATTTATTTGATAGATAAAAAATTTTTTTTAACAAAGGATTTTCCTGACAGATTTTCAATTGAAAAGGATTGTTTTGAAAAAATGTATAATTTTTTTCCCTTTTACGGGTTGGTTTGTAAACAATATTTTCTTGATATAGGAATTCCTGAAGATTATCAAAGAGCACAAGATGAATTTAAAGAATTTGTTTATTGATAATTCCTGGTCGCTTTTTCTTGACCGTGATGGTGTCATCAATAAAAGAATCATTGGCGATTATATTAAAAGATGGGAAGAATTTGAATTCCTGCCCGGGGTTTTAGAAGCACTTGAAGATCTAACTAATATCTTTGGAAAGATTTTTATTGTAACTAACCAGCAGGGTATCGGAAAAGGTTTGATGACTGAGATTGATTTGGAGAACATCCATGAACAAATGATGTTAAAGATAAGGAGTTATGGGGGAAGGGTCAATAAAATATATTATTCGCCATACAGGGCAGAAGAGAAAAGCGTTTTCCGCAAGCCCAACCCGGGTTTGGCAAGAAAGGCAAAAATTGATTTTTCGGATATTGAATTTGAAAAATCAATAATGGTTGGCGATACAATTACAGATATGCAATTCGGGAAAAATGCAGGGATGAAAACGGTATTTATCTCACAGGATGAAGAGTTGTTAAAAGAAAATCCCGAACTCATTGATTTTGTTTTTCCTGACCTGAAAAGTTTTGCATTAGCGGTAACTGACTAAAAAATAAACTTTTTTCCATTTTTTATGATTTCTGGTGTCTTTGTCCCGATACCGATATTTATCGGCATTCGGGGTAGTGGCTGATGATTTTTTGGTTTAGGATTACAAATCCTGCAATTATTTCTTTTCGGATTAGCCATCCGCACTTTCCCTCGCTTAAATCCGAAAAAGCCCGGTAAAATATTTATATTATCTTTGTAATCTGAACGAAAACGTCCCGATAGCTATCGGGAGCAAATTTCTTTAATTGCAGTTTATTTAAAACCACACAGTTAAATTATTAGAAAATTGCAAAGTTTATGCGTTTCAGTATAAATATTTAACCTGTTTATATTTGTTATTCGTTATTCGTAAATCGTTATTTGTTATTCGTAAATCGTAAATCAAAAAGTGTCTCCTCAACTTATCCTTCTGGTTTTTCTTTCATACACAGTTTTGTTGTTCGCAGTATCATTGGTAACTTCCCGCAAGGCAACTAACCGTGCATTTTTTATTGGTAATAAAGCATCACCATGGTTTGTAGTTGCGTATGGTATGGTAGGGGCATCATTATCGGGTGTAACATTTATTTCGATACCCGGCTGGGTTGGAGATACTCAGTTTTCGTATATGATGGTTGTGTTTGGTTATTTAGTTGGTTACTTTGTTATTGCAAAAATATTACTGCCTTTATATTACAAGCTAAATCTGACTTCAATTTATTCATACTTAGAATCCCGTTTTGGATTCTGGTCATACAAGACCGGCGCTTTTTACTTTCTTCTTTCAAGGATCATTGGCGCTTCGTTTCGGATGTTCCTGGTAGTG
Organism: Bacteroidales bacterium; assembly: GCA_016783885.1. Lineage (GTDB taxonomy): Bacteria > Bacteroidota > Bacteroidia > Bacteroidales > JAADJA01 > JAADJA01. Next base: position 39,617 of record JADHVR010000012.1, on the reverse strand, counting down.
AATGTGCTTCAGCTTTTTGTTTTCGATGCGTGGGGCGTTCCTTTCTGGCTGACCATCACTATTTTCATCGTCCTTATTTGGCTTTATACCTTTAAAGGCGGCATTAAGACCATTGTATGGACCGATACTTTACAAACCACATTCATGCTTCTTGCCGTAGTAATTTCTGTTTTTTTTATCGTAAAAGCATTGGATATTAATTTTTCCTCACTAATTTCTATGGTAACCGAAAGCAAATATTCAAAGATTTTTTATTTAACCGAATGGAGAGATCCGAGATATTTTCTGAAACAGTTTCTAAGCGGCGCTTTCATCGCCATAGTAATGACCGGGCTTGACCAGGATATGATGCAGAAAAACCTTAGCTGCCGTACCTTGAAAGATGCGCAAAAGAATGTTATAACCTTAAGCTGGATTTTAGTCCCTGTAAATTTATTATTCTTATTTCTCGGAGCCGTATTGTTTATTTATGCAGGAAAAACCGGAATTAATATCCCGGCTCTTTCCGATGACCTTTTTCCTGTTGTTGCAATAGACTATCTTGGTACTATAGCAGGATTGGTTTTTATTATCGGTTTGATAGCAGCGGCATATTCGAGCGCCGACAGTGCACTTACCGCACTTACAACTTCATTCAGCCTGGATTTCCTTGGTTTGGAAAGGATGAAGAACATAACGGAAAAACAAAAAATAAGGATAAGATTTGTGGTACATATCGGCATTTCAATATTGATCCTTTTTGTAATAATTATTTTCAGGGCGATTAATGACCAGGCAGTCATTCAAAAATTATTTACAATAGCAGGTTATACTTACGGTCCTTTATTAGGAATGTATGCTTTCGGATTATTTGCCAGATATTCCGTTAAAGATAAATGGGTTCCGGTAATTGCCGTGCTCTCACCGGTTGTTTGTTATTTCCTGAGTTATTTCTCCGAACAACTGTTTAACGGTTATAAATTTGGGTTCGAACTACTGATAGTAAACGGACTAATTACCTTTTTAGGTTTGTACTCAATTAGAAAATAAGCATAGCACGGAACCTCCACGCAACCTCTAAGCGGTTCCAAACCGCTAAGAAGATAGTCAGAGGCACACTTTTGCTCATTTCAGTTTGCAACTGAAATGCAGGCAGATACCTGCAATTTGTAATTACAAAATATTCTTTTATTAAATTGGATTACACCTGTCTGCCCTGACTGCCGTCAGGCAGGCGACAAGGCAGGAATCCCGGTGTCTAACGTCCTTGAAGTTTCAAACTTCAAGGTGCAGGGGTTTATATTTTGTTAAAAAAAATTAACTCTATTTTAACAAGCCTTATCTTTCAAGTAATTATCTTTGCACCTTTTTTAACAGAAATAAATTCAGGAAATAAATATTTAACACTAACTTAACGACATTGCTCTTTCGGACGGGGAGATGTTTAATCCCTTAAATTATGGCAAACATCAGATTTAAAGCATTAGAATTTACTTTTTCACGGAAAAGGAAAAGTTTTGAAATTCCAAAAGAAAAAATTTCGGAATACTATGGAGAAATGACTTTCAACAGGGACGCCATGCAGGAATACCTTACACAGGAAGCACACCAAAAACTCATTAATGCCATTGAAAAAGGAGAAACCATTGAAAGAAAAATTGCCGACCAGATAGCAGCAGGAGTCAAATCGTGGGCAATCAGTAAAGGTGCAACTCATTATACTCACTGGTTTCATCCGTTAACAGGAACTACCGCTGAAAAGCATGATGCTTTTATTGTACCTGTAGAAGGTGGTAAAACCATTGAGAATTTCCAGGGGAATGAACTAATTCAGCAAGAGCCGGATGCCTCAAGCTTTCCAAGCGGAGGTATAAGGAATACTTTTGAAGCCAGGGGATATACGGCATGGGATCCGACATCTTTTGCTTTTATTATGGAAAATACATTGTGTATCCCAACTATTTTTATTTCATATACAGGCGAGGCGCTCGATTATAAAACACCTTTGTTGAAATCCATTTCTGCTCTTGACAGGGCAGCCACCGATGTATATAAATATTTTGACAAAAAAGTTAATAAAGTTTATGCTACGCTGGGATTAGAGCAGGAATACTTTCTTGTTGATTCGGCTTTATTTAAAGCACGCCCTGACCTGGCGCTTACAGGCAGAACAGTATTCGGTCATGCTTCTGCCAAGGACCAACAGTTGTCCGATCATTATTTTGGTACTATCCATGAACGGGTGATTGATTATATGCAGGACATGGAGTACGAGGCACATCGTTTGGGTATTCCTGTTAAAACACGTCATAATGAGGTAGCCCCAAACCAGTTTGAATGTGTGCCTGTTTATGAAGAAACAAATATTTCGGTAGATCACAATCAATTACTGATGCACCTGATGGAGAAAGTAGCGCGCAGGCATGATTTCCAGGTTTTATTACACGAAAAACCCTACAAAGGAGTCAATGGCTCGGGTAAACATAACAACTGGTCTATTGCTACTGATTCAGGAGTTAATATTCTTTCTCCGGGAAAAACACACACTTCCAATTTCCGTTTCCTTACTTTTATTGTGAATGTACTCAAAGCAGTTGATAAATATGCCGATGTTTTAAGAGCTCACGTTGCATCGTCAGGAAATGAACATCGCCTGGGAGGACATGAAGCGCCGCCTGCTGTTATTTCTGTTTTTATCGGTTCCCAAATATCACAATCGCTGGATGAAATTGAGAAGCAGGTTAAAAAAGGTAAGGTAAACGCCAATGGATTTGACCTGAATATCAGTATTCCGAAAATTCCTGAAATCTTACTCGATAACACCGACAGAAACAGAACTTCTCCTTTTGCCTTTACAGGTGATAAGTTTGAGTTCAGAGCTGTTGGGTCATCAGCAAACTGTGCAAACGCAATGACCGCCCTGAATACAATTGTTGCCGACCAGCTTAAACAGTTTAAAATTGATGTTGATCAATTAATGAATAAAAATGTCAGGAAGGATGAAGCAATATTTCAGGTTATTAAAAGGTATATTAAAGAATCGAAAAAAATAAGGTTCGAAGGGAATAATTACAGCGAAGAATGGTTGAAGGAAGCTGAAAAACGCGGATTATCAAACATTAAAAATACACCACAAGCACTTAAGGCTTTAGTTTCGAAGCAAGCAGTTAAATTGTTTGAAGATTGCAAAGTTTTATCGAAAAGAGAACTACAAGCCCGGTTTGAAATCCAGCTCGAAAATTATACCAGGAAGATACAGATTGAATCGCGGGTTTTGGGAGATCTTGCGAAAAATCATATTATACCAATTGCCATCAGGTATCAGAATACACTTATAGAAAATGTTAGAGGATTGAAAGAGGTGCTCGATTCCAAAACTTTTGTGAAGCTTTCGAGGAATCAAATGCAGACCATAAAGGAAATTTCGGAACATGTGGAAGAAATAAAAGATAACGTGGCGCTGATGCTGGAAGAGCGGAAAAAAGCGAACAGGATTGAAGATACGGAGGAACAGGCATTGGCATATAACCAAAATGTATTTCCATACTTAGATGAAATAAGGCAGCACGTGGATAAACTGGAATTAATGGTAGATGATGAGTTGTGGCCCTTGCCTAAGTACAGGGAGTTGTTGTTTATTAAATAAAATTCTATTTGTGTTTTATTTGATAAAATAAACCTCTTTCCTGTCGAACAGATTCAATTTTGTCGTCTGCTTCTAATACATCAAGATATTTATTAACTTCATTAATATGTGATCCTAAAATTTTTGCAAGATCATCAAGAGTGCATGGTCTTCTGAAAATAGTTTCCAAAATTGCTGATTCCATATCCGAACGATATGATTTAATGTCTTTTCGTTCAGGGGCAGATGCAATGATTTCAATGTTATCGAGTTCCCAAAAGTTTACAATTTCCTGCAATTCTTCTCTGCTTGCTGCTCTGATACCCGGTATAACTCCCGGTCTGTCGAGTGTGTTTAATTGAATGCTGTCGGGACGGATTTTTTTAAATGCTTCTTTAAGAAGTTTTAATTCTGTTTTGCTATCGTTATAGCCGGGAATAATAAGAACTTCGAGCCATATTTTACCCTTATATTCTTTTCTGAAATCTATCAAACCGTTTATATAATCATTAATATTCAGAGGATGAAAAGGCTGGTTAATTTTGCGAAAAGAAATTTCCGATACGGCATCCAAAGATGGAAGTACCAGGTCAGCTTTAAGGATTTCTTTTCTTACTTGTTTGTCGAAAAATAAAGTTCCGTTTGTTAAAACGGCAACCGGAATGTCAGGTTTTTTTTGCCTGATAAATTCTAAAACATCGCCAAAGCGTGAGTTAAGAGTAGGCTCACCCGAACCGGAAAACGTAATATAATCCGGAGCAGGATTATTACTGAAATAATGATCTAACTCTTTTATTACCTTATTATAGAGTATATACTCTTTTCTTTCGAGTGTTAATTTCGTGGTAGGTCCGCATTCGCAATAAATGCAATTGAGCGAACATACTTTGTGAGGGACAAGGTCAACACCCAAAGACATTCCGAGACGTCGCGACGGCACAGGGCCGAAAAGATATTTATACATGATTTACTGATTTGTGATTTTTAATTATAAGCCAAACGTGTCTTCTCATCAGATAATGTAGGCTGAATTAATTCTTTCCATTCCGATGATTCCCAGGTGCCGAGTTTTGTATGCACATCATAGTATTTCTGAGGAATCGGATGTGTTCCCACAATTACTTTTATGCTGTATTTCTCCTTAATGAAGTTTCGAAAATGTGCTATATAAGGACAAGGGGGATATCCAACAACAAAACCTGTGGCAAAGTGAATAACTTCTGCACCATTTTTTTTCATTTCTTCCGGAGCATATTCAATATTACCTCCCGGACATCCGCCACAAGTAGTATATCCAACTATTTCTAACTCTTCTTCTTTTTTATAAATATTAAAAGCACCATCTCTGTTTTGAATAGCTTTGAAGCATTTGCCCCCGGCACACTTACGATAGCGGTCACAAATGATGATTCCGATTTTAGTTTTATTTTTCATTTTTATAAATATTAATATTCAATACCATTCTTGCTTCAATTCATTGTTGATAATAATGTTTCACTTCTTTCATTTAGTTTATAATACAAAGCAATATTCACTTCATCCATAATGACCAGATCATGTTTGCCATTTTGGATGATTTTATGCATCTCTTTAATACCATATTGCCCTGTATTGATATCATCCGGTGTGGGGGTATCAACAATAAAACAACCCAGGCTATATTGTTTGACCGTTATATTTTTCAGGTATCGGGTTATGGCTAAGTTTTCATTGTAGGTTTTACCTTACACAAACTGGCCAATAGATACTTTCAGCCCCGCCCCTTCAGCCCTTAAAGTCAGGCCAAAGGCGGCGCTTGTTTTACCCTTACCGTTTCCGGTGTAAACATGAATATAACCTTTCATCAGACAAAATTTATATTGTCCTGATTATCATGCCGGATGTATTGCCTCAACCGGACACACATCTGCGCAGGCACCACAATCAGTGCACAAATCAGGGTCAATTGTATAAAAGTCATCACCCTCTGAAATCGCTTCAACGGGACACTCTTCTGTACAAATTCCGCAAGCTGTGCAATCTTCTTCTGAAATTTTGTAAGCCATAACATGAAAATTTTTAAATTAATCATTAATTTTATTCAAAGACTGCTTAAGGTCATTAATCAGGTCTTCAACATTTTCAATCCCTACCGAATACCTGACCAGGCCATCTGTAATATTTGCAGCCAGTTTATCTTCTTTTGAAACGCCCGCATGGGTCATCGAAGCAGGGTGTTGTATCAAGGTTTCCACGCCACCCAATGAAACGGCCAGTGTTGCCAGGTGAACATTGTCCATAAGGATACGGCCTGCTTCAAATCCACCTTTTAATCCAAAACTGATCATGCTGCCAAAACCACTCATTTGTTCTTTTGCAAGATCATATTGTTTAAATGATTTTAATCCAGGATATTTAATCCATTCAATTTTTGGATGATTTTCAAGGAACTCTGCTACTTTCATAGCACTCTCCTGGGCTTTGTCAATTCTTAATGACAAAGTTTTTATTCCCCGTATTACCATAAAAGCCTGGTGTGGGTCCATGTTCCCACCCATGTACACCATGGTTTTCCGAATGGTATTGTATATTTCTTTATCTTTTGCAACTATAATCCCTCCAACAACGTCGGCATGTCCATTAATAAATTTGGTTAAAGAGTGCAGAACAACATCAGCTCCGAGGGTTAGAGGCTTTTGTAGGTATGGGCTACAGAAAGTATTGTCAACACAAACCAGTATATTATGTTTATGGGCTATTTCTGAAGCTTTTTTGATATCTGTCAGCTGAATGGTAGGGTTTGCCGGAGTTTCGAGATAAAGTAACCGGGTATCGGGCCTGATTGTTTTCTCCAATAAATCAAGGTCAGAGGTGTCAATGTAAGAATATTTAACCCCAAATTTTGAAAAATGGGTTTCCATCACCCCGCGGCTTGGACCGTAAACGGCCCCGGTGCTTATCATGTGGTCGCCTTGTTTTAAGAGTGACATATATACCGAGGAGACAGCTGCCATTCCAGATGCCAGGGCAATGCCCCCATATCCGTTTTCCAGTTCTGCCAGTTTATTCTCAAGCACTTCTATGGTTGGATTACCGATTCGCGTGTAGATATACCCTTTTTCTTTTCCTGCAAACAAATCAGCACCGTGTTGTGTATTTTTAAATGAAAATGTAGAAGTTTGGTAAATGGGTGTTACTGCACTTCCGAATTCATCCCTGTAATCACCGGCATGAATTAATTTTGAATTAAATCCTAAATTTTTTGTATTCATTTTTTCAGTTTAAAGTTTTTATATATGATTTTAATTTATTCAAAATAATTTCAGGAACCCTCATTGGTTTACGTGTATTGGAATTTACAAAAATCAATGTGCTACTCGCTACATTAATGATTTCATGGTTTTGGTTAAATACTTTATGAAAGAATTCCATTCTGCTTGTTGGCAACTCTTTTATCGTTGTTTTTATGGTTATTACATCATCATAAAACACAGGTTTAAGATACTTGATTGTCATCTCTATAACAGGCAGTATAATATTATAGTTTTCTAATTCTTTGTCACTAATTCTAACCTTTCGCAACAGCTCTGTTCGGCTTATGTGATAATATTTTGCATAGTTTCCATGATAGACGTACCCCATCTTATCGACTTCATCATACCTAACCCTGATTTTATTTTCTGATGTTATCATTTATTTTTATTACTCATTCTTTTGCAACGAAAAACAAATCAATGGTCGCGTAAATTTCCATTGGTTTCCAGTGTGCCATCCAAATATTCCTGTACCAGGACTCTAGGGTCTTCCACTTTTACACCTACAAATACATTAATCTTTTGTTGGTTTAATATTTCAATAAGCTTCAATCCAATCCCGGCGGCAATTACATCGGTAACACCTTTTTCGACAAACCAGTTGGGAATTAATTCAGGTTGTTGAGGAGGTGCGGGGATCAAATCTTCTTTTATGATTTTCCCATTCTCCTCATAATAAAATTTAAAGTGTGAACATTCTCCAAAGTGTGGACTTAATTTATTTTCTTTGACCGGTAATGCTATTTTTTTCATGGTTTATGTTTGTTTCCTAAACTATTTCCCAATTCACCATTCTTATGTATTCCATTTTTTATGTAGAGGATTAATCCTTTATTCCTGACACCAAATTTCAATTGTTGTTAATTTATTATCCTGACAAAAGTAATTTGTAACAACAAAATTTTAATGAAAAGCAAGCACTTAAGCCTTAAAAAGAATTTTGAGATTGCTCAATAGATTTATTGATATATGTTTATTTAGGATAAATATGTTATAATAATTCTAATTTATCTGCAAAATATATCAACATTAAGGATAACACAAAAGCAATAATTGGTGCTATAATCCACATGACAAAAAATTTATTTACTTCCGTTTTTTTGAAAAAAGAATTATTGAAACAACTGTAAAGCTCATCATTTCTGGCTCTAATAATCCTTTACCAACGGTTGTCGCAGCTCCTTTTCCGGCAATAATGGCTCCGAGGAAAACCATGATACCAAACAATCCGGGAATCAAACTTTTACGTATAATATTTGCACCATAAGCTGCCGAAAAAGCTGGGGCAGTTCCGCTTCCGCCCATGTTAACAGCCAAAAACATCGCAACTAAAAACGGAATTAATAAATGACTGAACAATGGTGAAATCATACGACTTTTTTTATTTGATTAAGATCTGCTTTCAAAATACTTGTTCTTAATACAAATCTTTATAAACACTTACCATTGAATCGGCGTTAAAGTGAAGGCTGAATTTAAGTTTTTTAAATATCACAATCATTGGTTTGTTATCCGCGGTTGTTTCAGCAACTACACGTTTCAATCCCAATTCTTTTGAAATTTCCATGCAGTATTTAGTTAGTTTATTACCCAACCCTTTATTTTGCCAATCATCAGTTAAAAGAATAGCATATTCAGCTGTTTCGTGATCAGGATCTGCAATAAGCCGGCCTACTCCTATCAATTTTCGACTATTGTTTTCAGTTATTTCTGCCACGATTGCCATTTCCCTGCTATAGTCAATGTAACAAAATTGCGTGGCTACCTCATGAGTATCAAAAAAGAAATTGGTCCTGAAGCGGAAATAAATACTCTCTTTTGAACAACTACCCAAAAGTTCTAACCAAATCGGTTCATCTTCAGGTTTTATAGGCCTTAAAATAACATCGGTGCCATCACTTAATTTGGTATTCTTCACATATTTTTCAGGGTAAGGATGAATTAAAAGATGAGAAAATTGAGGGAATTTCTTCCCGTCCAATTTTTGATCAATTACGATCCTTGCGTCTAAAGCAACTACATCTTCAGGTGTAACCAGCAAAGGATTGATATCAAGCTCTTTAATTTCAGGATAGTCGGCAGCGAGATATGATAAGCGTATAATTACTTCAATGAGCTTATCGATATTTTTTGGAGGACTTCCACGATATCCTTTTAATACCGGACAAATCTTTAGTGATTCTATCATTTGCCGTGCAAGTCTTTCATTCACCGGAGGAAAGCATAATCTTTTATCCTGAAACAGTTCAGTGCATATTCCACCCATTCCCAGCAAAATGACTGTACCAAAAACGGGGTCTTTTTTAATGCCAAGTATTAATTCCACAGCATCTTTAATATCATACATCGGCTGAATAGTTACTCCCTGAATATCAGCATCAGGAAAATTCCTTGAAATACTTTCTGCCATATTTTTATAAGCAGCTGTCACACAAGCCTCGTCATTAAGATTTAATACAACCCCTCCTACATCACTTTTATGTGTAATGTCAGGAGATAATATCTTCAGAACCACGGGATAACCAATTTTATTCGCAATTTTCACAGCCTCAGGTGATGAATATGCCGGTTGTGGCTTTGCTATATCAATTCCGTAAGCATGTATTATCTCCTTGGATATATCTTCGGATAAAATGCTGTTTTTTTTGAAATATTCAGCTTCAAATTTTTCACGGAGCTTTTTTCGGTCCAGCTTGAACTCAACGGGAATATCTTTTGGAGTTTCATATAAAATTTTAAGATTACGTGAGTAGCTGACCAGTGTCATAAAAGCCCTGACGGCTTGTTCAGGGGTATGAAAAACAGCAATGTTTTTATCATGAAAAACCTGTCTGCCTTTATGCATACTTTGACCTCCTGCCCAAGTAGCTATAATTGATTTCGAGGTGCTGCCAGCAAGTTTGCATACTTCTATGGCTGTCTCGGTAGGGTCAGTTACTGCTTGCGGAACGAAAATAACCAATACTGCATCAACATTCGGATCATCCAATACTATTTTTGTCGCTTGTGCATATCGCTCGGATGAAGCATCGCCAATAACATCTATAGGATTACCATGCGACCAAAACGTAGGAAGGCAATCGTTAAGTTTCTGCATTGTTTGTTCAGATAATTCCGCAAGATTTCCTTTAAGGTCTATCAATGTATCGGTAGCCATTACGCCCGGCCCTCCTGCATTTGTTATAATAGCAAGGTTTGTCCCTTTCGGAATTCTTTTTCTGCTGACAAGATCAGTAAAATCAAAAATATCTTCTATATCATATACCCTGGCAATTCCTGCTCTTGCGAATACCGCATTATAAATTGAATCTTCCGAAGCCAGGGCGCCTGTATGAGAAGTTGCTGCTTTTGCCGATTCAGGAAAGCGTCCGGCCTTATATACAAGAATCGGCTTTTTCCTGGCAAAAGCCCTTGCGGCTGTCATAAAACTCCGCGCTTCGGTAATTGACTCGATGTAAAGCACAATCGACTTAGTATCTGGATCCTGCCCGAAATAATCTATCAGGTCACCAAAATTTACATCCATGGTGTTGCCTATGGAGACAAAATAAGAGAAACCTATATTTTCTTCAAGAGCCCAATCCAATATTGTTGTACACACGGCTCCCGACTGAGAGATAAAAGCGATATTGCCTTTTTTAGGCATTCCACATGTAAAAGTTATGTTCAATTGTAAATCAGGAACCATTATGCCTACACAATTTGGCCCGATAATCCTCATTCCATCAAATTTTACAAGTTCAGCATTTACTTGCTCTTCCAGCTTTTTCCCCTCAATTCCGGATTCCTTAAAACCGGCAGACAAAATGATTATCCCTTTAATTCCGGCTTCACCACATTCCCTGACCAATTGCGGAACAAGTTTGGCACCTGTGGCAATTACCGCCAAGTCAGGGATCCTGGGAAGGCTCATTACATCAGGATAACATGTAATACCCATTACAGCCTCACGCCTGGGATTTACAGGGTAAATGATCCCATTAAATCCACTGCCTACCAAGTTGCTTAAAACACTGCCACCAATACTTTTCGGATTTGATGACACACCTATCAGTGCAATTCTTTCAGGTTTAAATATTTTATCAAGTGATTTAATAGCCATAATTTAGTAAATTAAATAATTGCGAATTTGGGATAATGCTTATTTTTAATTCCGGAGGAGCTAACCTTTAATTCTGATCCTATTTCTTCAATTTTTTCCAGGTACCATCTTAATCCTGAAATATTCGCAGGAATATCCTTTATTTTAATGCTTAATACAGGCCGGTCTTCATGCTTTACAACATCTTCGGCCAGGCTTCCATTTATTAGATGGGCAATGCCTGTTCTTCCATGAGTTTCAATGGCTATTAGGTCTGCATTTATTTCATTACTGAAATCGGTAATGCCTTTTTCAATACTTGGGGCATTGTAAATATTTATAGTGTAGTTAGAAAGTTTGAATTTTTTCGCAAAATCTTCCATCAACTTTCTGCTCACGGGTGTTGGCTCGAAATCTTTAAGAGTAATTACTTTAAGCAAATCGATGTGAGCATTATAGAAATCAGCAAAGAACTTTATTTTATTAAAAACCGCATACGATTCACCATAAAAGTTAGAAGCAAAAACCATTGTATTTATATTAAAATCTTTAAGTTCACTCTTGATGGTTAAAACCGGTGAATTTGCCAGCCTTACAACTTTTTCAGTATTTGAACCGATGAAAATTTCGCTCAGCCCGCTCGTACCATGTGATCCCATAACTATTAAATCAACATTTTTAAATCTTTTATTAGTTACGATTTTCCACATTTTCATGTTTGAAAGTATATACTTTTTAACATCAATGTTTTTTAGAAAGTCCTGGCAAACTAAATTGTCAAGCTGTTTTTTTTTCATAACTTTTATTTCCTTATTCATATCTTCATAATAATAAGTATTGCTATATCCTTCTGATGGCATAGTATTATTATGAACAAGGTTTATTTTAGCATTGATCTTTTTGGCAATACTTGCGGCAACTTTTAAAGCAAATAATGCGTGATCTGAAAAATCGGTCGGTACTAATATTGTTTTCATGATTATTGATTCTTTATTTCCATTTTCACTACGATGTATCTGACACAGTTAATATGATATCGTCTTATAAAAACCATTCAGGATCGATAAACCTACTAAGCTTTTCCCCATACGATTCTATTTGTTTATTTTCGTCTACCTTGAAAGTGATTTTTTCACCATATTTCCTTGAAATGATAATGTAAGACTCTTTAATGCCATTATCTATCCTGATATATTTTGCTAAAGCATCTTTTTTTGGGGTATTTAAACTTTCGTGGCAAACAGGGCAAAATAAATCTACAACTTCACCTATTTCAACAGTTAATGAAGCACTCAGGTCACTCGTGTAATTCCCGATTTCTTCGTGCAATAGTATAAGACCTACTTTGTTTGTACTCGTTTTAGCCGATAAAATGATGTTGTTCCCGGCATTAATTGCGCCCCGGCAGTGTGGACATAAATATGTAACTTTCATAATTATAAGTATTTAGTTTTTTAAATATCAGTTAATATGCTTATGCTTAAAACTTTCTCTCTATTGCACTATTTTTTAAGAATGGATTTTGCAAACCTTTCTTTTATGCATTCCAATAATTTCAAATTCAAACCTTCAGCATATATTCTTACAATTTCTGTTGCTTTTGAATCAATAATCATGGCCCCCAATGCAGCATCAAAGAGTTCGCAATCATTATTGTTTCTTATTTCAATTAAAGTATCCGAAAACTTACTGTTGCTAATTTGTTTAGGAATGGTTATGTATCCTTTGTGGTCTTCCTTTTTATCAAAATAAATACCTTCCTCTATTTCCTCTAAAACAAAGCATTTATTTACCTTGACTAAAGCAAAATCAGACATGTGAGCTTTTTTTATAAACTCAACCCCTTCTTTAATGCAACAACTTTGCAACAAATGAATATGTTCATAATCAGGGAAATGTTTAACTCTGATTGCAGAATATTCATGATTAGCGAAATTCAGCCATGCTGTAGCAACATCGACTTTTTCCATGTAACATGAGTCTATATTCTGTGCAAACCGCAAAACTTCTTCTAAAGAATAATAATGTGCCGTAAATAAAAATAAGGAATTTGGATTGGTCTGCCCTGGAACCATCCCATAATAGTCGGAATAAGGAAAGTTTGCTTCTGCAACGCAGGTGTGTTTAAGAATATTATAATCTAAAGGAATTAGTGATTCTTTTTTAATTATTGAACCACATGCTTTAATTAAATTATTTGTTTTCATTGTTTTATGTTATTTATCGTTTTTATAAACCTCTAAACATTAATTTATTATTAATCTAAACTGGTATTAAGTTTTGTAATAATTCCTTCCGCTGCCTTGATTAAAACATACTTTGTAGGCGCTGGTGTTAACAAAGGGTGTGTTCCGATCTGATAAGATACCAATTCGAAAACTGTAACTCTTTTTTGAATGGCCATGCCGATAATATTGATAATCTCACCGGTAGATTTTCCACCCCATACTTCACCACCTAAGATAGAACCATCAGAAGATGAAGCATATAATTTTACAGTTAATGAAGATGTATTCTTAAAATTTCCGGGATGCGTATCAAAATCAGAAAATTCTGAATATACAAATTCAATATTATATTCCCTGCCATTAGTTTCGTTTACACCTACCGCAGCCATCGATAAGCCATTAATTTGAGTTGAAAAAATTCCAATTGTACCTGTGCAGCAACGTCTAATTTTAATACCGAATAAATTATACCCCAGAACCCTTGCTTCCGCTGCTGCGGTTGATGCTAACATTATATGATCCAACCGTCCGGTGATAAATCCTAATGTTTGGGAACAATCACCAATTGCACAAACATCTTTAACAGTCGCTTTTTCAAAATTATCAACCTTTATTGCACCTTCACTATTTAATTCCAAACCGGCTTTCCTGGCAATTTCAGTATTTGGTTTATATCCTATTGACATTATTATCAATTCGGCCTTAATAATTTCACCGGTGTTTAATAATACACCTGTAACTTTTCCATTTTCCCCTAAAACCTCTTTCACTAGAGTTGAAGTAAAAACATTAATATTTGTCTCTTTCAGTTTTTTAGTCGCTATTTTACTAAGTTCTTCCGAAAAGGCTTTGTTGAAACAGTATGGTTTACTTTCTATAATCGTTATTGTTTTATCAGATTGCAATGCTAATTGTTCGGCAACCTCAGCTCCAATAAATCCTCCTCCCACAATAACAATATGACTGGACTGATCGGTTTTCTTTTTAAGTTCCTTAATATAATTGTAACTTTTTCGTATGTATTCAACTCCTTTAAGATCGTAACCAGGGATAAATGTGGGAATAACAGGGATGGATCCTGTCGCAAATATTAACTTATCATATTCATATGAATCACCTGATTTAACGGTAACAATTTTACCTGATACATCAACCTTTACAACGGGATCTACTATAACATTTCCCCCAAGGTCGATCAATGGTTTTGTGCTCATTACATTTTTATCCAAATTGCCCAAATCATGAAAAATATAAGGAATACCGCATGGAATTAGCCCCTTTTCTTCTTCTTTGATCATTAAAATTGATTTTTCTGGATTTTGTTTTTTGGTAGTTACTCCTGCAACTATTCCTGATGGACCTGCTCCGATAATAATGACATCATATGTTTTCATTTCAAAATACTTACAAATATTCTTAATTAGAATTTCATCAAAGTTAACTTCTATTTAATAAATACAGATATCATGTAGATATGTTTGCCTTAATTAAATTATTGAGATTATTCAATTTTCCGATTGATATAAATTCTAATTTTGTTTTAAAAAAATTGGACTGTCAGGTCAAATTATTTTAATGAATAAATTCGTAAGTAATGGATAATTTCTCAGAATCAGTAAACTGCCTGAAATGTAAAAGAAGTTCTAAATGTTTTAAAAAGTTAATTCCTTCTGAACTTGAGTTTATCAATCAGAATAAAACGCAGATATTATACAGGAAAGGGGAAAATATATGTAAGCATGGAGCCTTTGCATCCTATGTTTTATATATATCCGATGGCCTGGTTAGATTATACCTGGAGAATCCTAATAATAAAAACATTAACTTAAAAATATTAAAAACTTCGGAGTTCATAGGATTATCGTCAATTTATGGGGATAACATTTATAATTACTCCACGGTTGCTTTAAAAGATTCTGTCATATGCCTTATTGAAAAGGATAGTTTTAGAAAATTGCTGGCAGACAATGGTCATTTTGCCTCCGAAATAATCAAATGGTATTGCGAAAATGAAAAACAACTCTTTAATAAAATACAAAACCTGGGCAATAAACAAATGCATGGACGCCTTGCTGATGCATTACTTTACCTTTGCAATCAGGATTTGTTAAATGAACAAATATTTTCCCATCTATCCAGAAAAGATATAGCCGGATTCGCCGGCCTTTCTACCGAAAGTACTGTCAGGCTATTGACGGAATTAAAAAATGAAAACATCATTGACATAACAGGAAAAGAGATAAAAATATTAAATCCGGTTTTGTTAAAGGATATAAGCAAGCGAGGGTAGAAAAAGTTATTAATCACTTTTTCAGTTAATCATTTTTAACACAATATCATCCTCTTTTACATTCAAATCGTTTGCTATTACATGGCATTTAGCCTTTAAAAGAAAAAACACAGAACGGTCAACATTTGAAAGCCCTTCATAATTTCCCTGCCCTTTGCTGATTATCATGTCAGCGGTATCAAATTTTTTTAAAAAAGCATTGTTGCACAAATTTAATATAATACCGGGCGCCGTAGTGCCGGCAGAAATAATTTCAGCAACTTCATCAAGCCCGGAAGCAATAGCATCTTCTATTGTTACATCATTTATAACAGGAATATCGCGCACAGCATAAGTAACAGGTTTTCCTAATTCTTCTATAAGAATTTTATCAAAAACCGATTCGCCTGCATTATCACCAAGGTAAAGTATTGATTTTGCTTTTTCAAGTTGTTTAACAAATTCATCAAAATGAAAAATGCCAAAGTCCTGTATTAAAATTTGTCTGATATCTTTAACAAGGTTAAATTCCTTATTTATTCCAAAATCAATAATATTTCCTGCAATAGATAGCCGAACAGCAGTAAGAAGTTTGTTATCGGAGTTATTGACAATTTTTTTTAATTCAGGATATAAGGCTAAGGCTTCTTTAATATTCGATTCCTTAATTTTTTTGTACGGGTCGTTTACACCAATTATTTCTCTTATTTTTTGATAAATAATAACAGCTATTGCCGGAGGGGGGTTTTCCATGGGAATATCCTTAATTATACAACCAAGGCTGTCGAGAAGCTCTTTTATTTTTTTTTCGTCATCGGTAGCCATCCTGCCTGCACGCAAAGCCTGGTTCATAAAACAAGGTAAACAATCTAAATAAGTTTTCATTTATAAAATAAAACTTTAAACTTTTTTCAACATTTTATTTATTTCAGCAGCTTTATCATTATCGTACGAAATAATAATATTATTTGTATAATTAGAAATCAATCTTGCTGCATTTTTCAAATTTTCCAAATCAACACCTTGAGCATAAAGCATAATATAAAAAGAGTTTTTTAATCTCTTCGAAAAACCATGTGCCAGAATTTCAAGCCAATATAAAGATTCATAATTAATATCGTACAAAGGAATAAGAAAAAAATCAATATATTTTGATAAAGCATCAATATTTAACCCATGCCTTTCCTGGTAAAAGGGATCGGGATATAAAGTTAAAGACAATTGCTTTGTAGTAATTTCAGAAATTTGTTTAACAAAACTTGTAGTCTCGTCCATCCTGAATTCATTAAAACTCAAATTCCCGTCTTTCATTTTTGTTAAACACTTATCACAAATACAATAATCAAAGCCCGGCATACTCACCGAATCAAGGTGAATACCTGCAACATTACTTTTGTCAGTTTCTTTAATAAGTTCAAACAGGCTTAAACAATACTCATTGTGAGAACGGCAAATCCAATCGCAATATAATGTTTTATCCTCAGATTGAATTGCCCTGCTTTTACCGGAATAAGGTACCGATTCGGGATGTTGCTTTGCTGTTTTATTATCAGCAAAACAACTAATAATATTATGTGAATGTTCAACAGGCTTATTAATTTTTCCTGTTACATCTTTCAGATAATTAAAATAAATATCAAAACCTTCCGGCATTTCAGCAGTATGTGAATATATTCCGATATTATACTTTTGCATTAATATAAAATGACAATAAACAGGATTGCATAACAAAACGGACATAACTTTCGTTTAATCACTATAATTGTTTTCTGGGAATCAATTTTATGCCCTAAATTTGCACAAACTCCAATATTCCCACTTTTTAAAAGAACAGCAGTATTTTTTGTCCGGTACTTATTTTTTCAATTTTATCTGTATCGAATTTATATTTTGTCAATAAAAATTCCAGAGGTTCTGTATTTTGCTTATAAACTTTTATCTTTTTCTTTCCTATTTTTTAATAGGTTTTTTAATTGTTCTGTGTGATAAATAGGGTTACTTATTTTTCGTTTTTGCACATGATAATATTTTACCATGATAAACCAGGCAATAAGGTAAGATATTGCACTTTCCTCTCCCTGGTTTAGGTTTACACCATCTTTTTCCAGCCCGTCATAACATCCTCTTGTAGCTGGGTTATAAATAATTTGGTTTAAGTGGTTCAGCCCCATGAACCAGTCAAAGGCGATATTGAGTTTTGTAAGGCCTCGTGGTTCACCAAGCTCTGAATAGAAAAGATCGAGTGCCATAATGGAGTAGGCTACATCAACAGGTTGTTCGCCATAACCCTCCTGGCGTTTCTTTTTTTTGTGAAACCATCCGTTATTTGGGATTACTTTGATCCGGCCATCCATAAAAATTTTCGACAGCAGGAAGTCAAAAGTAGCTTTGGCAATAATAGCGGTTTCTATACTTTTATGCCCTACTAAAAGCCCGAAGTTAGAGAGAATTGGCATGTGGCTAATGCCGAATTTTTCTTTTACTTTTTCCTTGTGCTTCCATAAAATAGTGTGGATGCTATAAGGTACTATCTTACTTTTATCTTCTGGCAACTTATATTCATCAATAAGTATTTGCCTGGAAGAATTGGTCATCACCAATATTTTTTTTGATTTATCGGTAAAAGCTTTAGAAATTTTCAATATTTTATCATTCGAATGTGGTAAAACGGTATGAAAAGTTGTAAAAACAAATTTTTCGAGAACATCTACCATATTCAACATGTAGTCACCCCATTCACCGCCGAAAAGCCCAAATTCATGTTCTGTCATTACTGTTTTGACTTGATGGTCCTCATTGATTTTTTCAGCTATTTGTTGATATTGCTCAATTTTGGTAGCGTCTAAAACATATTTTACCTCTTTTAGATAATCAAATCCCTGGTGACCGTTTTCCAATGCACAGACTTCAATCTCAATACTATCATCCATCTGATTTTTGATGGCATTTATAAGGTCATTTGTAAAAGTAGCTATACCACACTCGCGTGGCAGATAGGATGTTACGAATATTAATTTAGAGTTCATTTTTGTATTTATTTTATTTTTTCCCGATTAAATATTTTCAAATTATTAACTATTCAGGTGTATCTCTAATTTAACTTTTGATGATTATTTTTCAGTTCGTGTAACAATTCATTTAGTGTAATAGTTGCAAAAGATGAAGCATAATCCGACATTCCGTAAGGAATTATAATCTCGTTATTGTGAATGATAGAGCCACACGAATAAATAACGTTAGGCACATACCCCTCTCTTTCTTTTTCGTTTGGTATCATTAAAGGATATTGCAGGTGGCCAATTACTTTTATTGGATTCTCAAGGTCAAGAAGGATTGCACCTAAACTATATCTTCGCATGGGGCCAACACCATGCGTAATCAACAGCCAGCCTTCTTTTGTTTCGATGGGGCTTCCACTATTACCAATCTGAATAAACTCCCAGGGAAAGGATGGCTTTTGCAATAATTTGGCATTTGTCCAAAGGTTGATCTTATCAGAAAACATAATGTAATTGTTCACTCCATCATACCGACCAACCATAACATATTTACCTTTTATTTTCCTGGGAAACAGGGCCATGTCTTTATTTTGAGAATATTTTCCATCCATCGGACAAATTTTAAAACTGTAAAAATCCCTGGTGGAGATTAGTTTAGGTAGTATGGCATAACCGTTATAAGCTGTATAAGTGGCATAATATATTACTGTGCCATCATCATCGGTAAACCTTACAAACCTGGCATCTTCAATGCCATTGCTTTCACTGAGTGATATTGGGAAGATCACCCGTTCGGAGAGGGAAGTATCAAGTGAAAATGTAATCTCGTAATATGAGTCGGCAACCCAATTTATTTCTTCAATTATTTTCCTTTTTGTAGGGGTTAAAGTAATATCTTTTAAAGTCTCGGTAATACCTGCCTGCAGTTCGCCATAGTTGAATTCATCATTTAATTTATTTAACACAAGGGGTACAATCTTTTTATTGATATTCATTTCATCAAGCTTTCTGGTGAAATCCTTTTTATCGTAAGCGGAACGTCTTATATGTTCAGGAATTTCATCCAACTGGCCAGGTTCAATAAAATATAAGTCATTGTTTTGATCAATAATACCTTCCCTGAACACGATTGATGAGATATGCCCTTCGCCGGTCGCCCGGAAGCTAACAATAATTCTTTTCTGGCTCTTTTTGATGCCATATTGGTCAGGATGCTCTACAATTGACGGGTTAAAATAAGCTGCAGCTTCAAAAGAATATTCATGTGTAAAGTAGGAACCAATAAGCAGTCTCAACTCTTTTGAAAGTGATTTGGGTTCAATCTTTAGTTTTTTTAACAACTGCCGGATGTTGTTAAAATTGATCTCGAATACTTTGGTGATCTGCCTATGGCGCGTTGAAAAATCCCTTAATACCTTGCGTAGTTCAATAAAAACCTGCTCAGGTGACAACTGCAATACTTTCTTTATAATCTGCAAAGCATTGTCATCGCCCGTAAAATAAAAGCGGGCAATTGTTCGATTGGATTCGGGATAAAATATAATAGGTTTTCTTTTTACGGATATTAGCATTTTGATTTTTTTTATTAATTAAATATAAAATTATACAATTTAAAAACCCTGTGAACATTCAAGATAAACTTTTATCAATTTCTCCATTTGGAAGCATATTATCAGGATGATAAATTCCATTTTCTTCTTTATAAAACCGAACGCAATCCTGCCAATTTCCTTTGCAATAATTTTCAATCCATTTTTTATCCAATTTACCTTTTTCGAAAAAGAATTTCATAGGACAAACCTGATACCATTTACAATCTTGTGATAATATTTTCAACTTCTTGTAATCATTTGCAATGATAGCCATCGGATGACTTTCTAATTAAAATACTTTTCCATTCTATCAAATGCTTTATTTATCATATCTTCAGGAACACAGAAGGAAAGCCGGATATGATTTTCGCCTGTTGGTCCAAATGCAATGCCGGGAGTTGTGGAAACTCTGGCTTCTTTCAATAAATTTTTACTGAAAACAATTGAATCATTTCCTTTTTTCCCCAGAATTTTTGGGAACATTAAATAAGAACCGCCGGGCTTATTATATTGAAAAACGGGATCTAAATTATCCAGTCGTTCACACATAAGATTTCTGGCTTTCAGGTAATGCTGTTTGAATTCTTCAACGCAATCCTGGCTTCCTTTTAATGCGGCTATCGCGGCATATTGTGAAGCTACGGGAGCACAGATAGAAAATGGAATATGAACTTTTTTAACCTGTGTAAGAATTTCCTCATCAGCATGAAGATAACCGATGCGCCACCCTGTCATTGCGTAAGTCTTGGTAAAAGTATAATTTGTAATTGCATTTTTTCTCAATTCAGGAATTGAAGCTATGCTAAAATGTTTATTATCATCAAATGTAAAATACTCATACGCTTCATCAGTAATAATATTGAGATTATTTTCAAGAGCAATTTCTGCTAATTTACGAAGGTATTCTTCAGAAAAAACCGTGCCGGTCGGATTATTCGGACTACAAAACATTATTGCTTTTGTTTTAGATGTAATTGCCTTTTTAATAGCCGCAATATCCAGAGCAAAATTATTTTCTTCAATCAGTGGTACTAAAACAGGTTTTCCAGATGCAAGCCTCACTTGGGTAATATGAGTTGAATATGTTGGCGTAGGGAGAATTACTTCATCACCCGGGTCAATTGTTGCCATAACTGAAGCAGCGAGTCCTTCAATTGCTCCAACAGTTACAATTATTTGTGAAGTATTTGCCTCAATATTATTATCCCTTTTGAGCTTTTTTACGATTTCTTCTCTTAATTCGGGTAATCCTTCACTTTGAGAATATCCTCCGGTTAATCCGTTTTTTATTGCATTAATAACTGCGTCATTAATATGTTTGGGGGTTCCGGTTGTAGGTTTTGCCCACGACAAAAATGCCACATCATCATATTGTTTTGACAATCTGGTCATTTCATGAATTGCCGATTTTTTTAGTTGATTTACTCTGTTAGATGTATTCATAATTTCTATATTATTTAGTCTTTATCTTCCCTTGGTTTCGTACTGAATTTATGGCCTTGTTTATTGCATCCTGATCACCCAGGTAGTAATTTTTCTTAACTTTTAGATTATTATCTAAATCATATATTAAAGGGATTCCCGTAGGAATATTTATTTTCAATATTTCTTCATCAGATAAATTATTTAAATATTTTACCAGAGCTCTTAAACTATTCCCGTGCGCTACTATTAAAATCTTTTGCTTTTCAACAATAGAGGGTTTAATTGTTTCATGCCAATAGGGTAAAAATCTTTCTATTGTATCTTTTAAACTTTCGGTGGCAGGCAATAATTCTTTTTCTGTTTTTTTATATTTGATATCATTACCTGGATGCCTTTTATCTGCAATATCTAATGCAGGAGGCCTTATGTCAAAACTTCTACGCCATTGAAGCACCTGGTCTTCACTATATTTTTTTGCTGTTTCTGCTTTATTTAAACCTTGCAGGGCACCGTAGCTTTTTTCATTTAACCTCCAAGAACGATATACAGGAATCCATGCAAGGTTCATTTCATCTAATACATTCCAAAGTGTATGTATGGCTCTTTTTAATACTGATGTATAAGCCATATCAAAAGTATATCCTTCTTTTTTTAGTAATTGTCCTGCATTTTTTGCTTCAGCAATTCCTTTTCCCGATAAATCTATATCTGTCCAGCCTGTAAAGCGGTTTTCCTTGTTCCAAACGCTTTCGCCATGTCGTAGAAGTACTAATTTAAACATTGTAATTTTCCTTTTTTCTTTTATGAAGATGATTGATATATATCCTAGTTTTCAGTAAATTTAAACAACATTAGTTTTTAAATCATTATCCAAACGCGACATCAAGTACCATCATTAGTGCAAACCCGACCATTGCCCCTATAGTGGCTAAATCAACATTGCCGTTACTTTGCGATTCAGGAATTACGTCCTCTACAACTACAAAAATCATTGCCCCTGCTGCAAAACCCAAAGCATACGGTAATAGCGGCTGAACAACGATGACTATAGCCGCGCCCATAACACCTGCAATTGGCTCTACTATTCCGGATAACTGACCATACCAAAAGCTCTTTAAACGGGACAATCCTTCCCTCCTGAGCGGCATGGAAACGGCAAGGCCTTCGGGGAAGTTTTGAATTCCTATACCTATGGCTAATGTAATCGCACCAACTAAAGTAATAGAAGGGTATCCGGCGGCCAAAGCCCCAAAAGCAACTCCAACAGCAAGTCCTTCGGGGATATTGTGTAAGGTTATTGCTAAAATTAATAAGGTGGTTTTTTGCCAGGTAGTTTTAATCCCTTCAGCATCTTTTATATCTTGCCGTGGATGTAAATGAGGGAGTATTTTGTCAACTATCCTTAAAAAAATACCACCTGTAAGAAAACCTACTAAAGCCGGAAGCCAGGATGCAAATTTATTATCTGCCGACATTTCTATTGCAGGCGCCAATAATGACCAAAAACTTGCAGCAATCATCACACCACCGGCAAAGCCAAGCATACTGTCAAGTAATTTCCGGCTTGTTTGTTTAGTCATAAATACAGTAGCAGCACCAAGAGCAGTAACAAACCATGTAAAACATGTTGCAAGCAGGGCCTGTATAACAGGATTGAAATTTTTTAAAAAATCTATGATATAATTCATAGTAATAATGTTCGTAATCATTTTTGTTATTTACAGCAAATCAAAAATTCATCATTTTCTGGGTTTAAAAATTTTTTACATTTCCTTTATTTCGAATATATTTCCATATTTATCTTTTATAAATATCAAATCAAAAATTTCCCTTTTTATGCGTATAACCTTATATCCGTTTAGCATAGCCTTATTAATAAACTCCTCCCTGTTTTTAATCGAAATACAAACATGATCAAATGTTTGTTTTCTGTATCCTGTTGTTACGAATATTTCAAAAACCACGCTGTCTTTTTGCAAAAGGAAAACATTAATTTCTTTATTGATTCCGAAAATATTAGCAGCGAGGCCCTTTCTTAAAACAAAGTTTTTTATTTGCTTCATTCCAAGAACATTCGTATAAAATCTCTCGATCTCTTGATGATCAGAAACTGATAATGCGATGTGTTCAAATTTCATTTTATAAACCTTTAAATAATCTTGCCAGTGAAAATCCGGGAGCATCAATTTTTAAATCTAAAAAATATCCAAAGGGTGTTTGTTCAACTTCAAATCCTGAATTTGTAAGTCGTTCATCTATATTGTTAAACAATAATTTTGTAAATTCAGGTTCAGCTTTACTTTCCGATAAATGAGCAAAGGAATGTAAAATAATTTTTTTGGTATTGTTTTTACCTGCAATCCATTTAATGTTTTTTAATAACTTTTTTTTAACTGCTGTTTCGTTTTCTTCATCTTCTTTTTCGACTTGAATAAATGCAGCCTGAATATTTTCGAAATTTTTTTCTTCAGTGCAATCAGGCATTGAGTCAATAGTCTTTATCGTTGGATTATACAAAAAGCTGTTCATGTAAATCATTAATAATTTCATTTGTTTAAATATTTCGTTATAATGCTTTTACAATTTCATACGCATCTTTTATAGCGTCTTGTGCGTTCCCTGTTTTTTTAGCATCACCAACAAGGTAAACCGGAATATCATTTTCCAATTCATCCTTTAATGGATTAAAACTCCTCATACCTGTTGAAACCACGATTAAGTCAACATCATTGAATTGAATGCTTTTCCCATTTTTAATGGCATAAATCGTACTACCTTCTACTTTTTTAATGTAAGTATGATCACTGAAAACAGTCCCTTTTTCTTTCATCATTTTTAAAGAAAGGGTTTTAGCAATCATTTCCATATCTTCTCCAAAATCAGTTGTTCTTTTAACAATAATTACCTGGTTGTTCAGGGGAATTAACGCTGTTG
Organism: Bacteroidales bacterium; assembly: GCA_016783885.1. Lineage (GTDB taxonomy): Bacteria > Bacteroidota > Bacteroidia > Bacteroidales > JAADJA01 > JAADJA01. The sequence continues at coordinate 15,192 of JADHVR010000012.1, read as the reverse complement.
CTATATCAACACCGATAAGGCCTCCCCCAATTATCAATACTTTTTTATTTTTTGGTAAATTTTCTTTACGCAAGATCTCCGCCCAATAGGGTTTATTTAAGCCGGGTATTTTAATACTTGCAGGTTTAGAGCCGGATGCAATAATTACTCCATCATATTTATTAATTAAATCTGATTTCACGGCTTCTTTATAAATAACATTTATGTTATTATCTTTTAATTCTTTTATAAAGTATGGAACTAAAGCAGCCATAGATTTTTTATTTGGCGTAAGCGGAGCCAGGTTAAATTGCCCTCCTAATTCATTTTTTTCGTAAAGATCAACATGATGACCTCTTCTGTTCAATGTTAAAGCAGCTTCCATTCCTGCCAGGCCACCTCCAACAACAGCATAATGTTTTGACTTATCAGCCAGGGTAAAAACCTTAGTTTCTTTTGCAATTTCAGGATTCACAAGACATTGAAGACCCTGTCCTGATTTTACACCACCCAGACAACCTTCTGCACAGGCAAGGCATGGACGAATATTTCCTTCTACTTTACTTATACATTTTCCGATAAAATCAGGATCGGCAATTAATGCCCTGCCAATGGCTATGCAATCAGCATTATAATTTTTCGTAAGATTTTCAATATCTTCTCTTCTGTTAATCTGCCCTACAAATATTGTTGGAATATTTACTTCATTTTTAATTTGCCTGGCAAGTTCCCATGTTTTACCTTTTGGAACAAACATATGCTGAAAAAACCAGGGGGGCGTTGAACAAACAGAGCCGGCAGAGACATGAATTGCATTTATACCATTCGTTTTCAGCAACTGTGAAAACTTAACCATATCCTCAATATGAAATCCATCGGGAATCATTTCATCCCCACTGATCCTTGCGATGATTGGAATATCAACCGCTTCCCTGACTGCTTTTGCCACTTCAAGCGGAAATTTGATCCTGTTCTCAAAACTACCGCCATATTCATCACCCCTATCGTTGACTGCCGGTGAAATGAATTGTGCCATTAAATAGCCATGCCCAAATTGAAGTTCGATCATATCAAACCCGGAAACCAAAGCCCTTCTTGCGTTGTCAACAAATAATTCAATCACCGAATCCATCATTTGCCTGTTCATTTTTTCGGGAGCGGCACCGCCGTTTTCACAGGCTTTATCAGTTGATGACCAAAAGAAATTTCCAGGTATTTTAGGATTGGACATTCTTCCGGGATGGTTCAGGTGTGCAATTGATTTGGCACCGTACCGGTGAATGACCTCGTTGAGCAACTTCAATCCTGGGATTTTATTTTCATTATCAATACCAAGTTGAGTGGGCAGTTCCCTCAATCCCGGATCCATATATAGCGGTTCCGGTGTTATGGCACCAATATATTTAATTCTTTTCCTGTAAAATTCAAGGTGTTTTTGGGTTATTTTACCGTCTCCGTCAGTATAACCAAGTTTAATAGGAGGAAAAATGAAATTGCTTTGTAATTGTAACATATTTTTATTTTTTACAATTAATTTTATAGATAAAAAACAAAGAGGACAAAATTATGGCCATAAACAGCATGAAAAAAGGTTGAAACCCAAACTGCTTAATGATCCATCCTCCAAGCAAAGGGAAAAGGGCAGGCAGAATATTTCCTGCACCAGTTATACCTGTGTATAAAGTACGGTTTTCAGTTCCCGAAACTTCTAACAATACGCCATTCATCGAAATATAATAGGCTGTAAAAATGATGCCACCGATAAAAAAAATAATACCGAATGAAGGCATTTCAGAGGACAGAAATATAAACATCGGTAAAGTAAAAGCCAGTACTGCACTTCCATATAGCAGATAGCGGTATTTATATCTTCCTGCAAGGAAAAACAAGATAAAACCTACTGCCACGCTTCCAATGATCTTGTAAAATAAGAATAAGCCCGTGTCAGTACTCTCTGTGTGATAAAATTCTTTAGAATATAGAATTACAAAAGGCAACAGGGAAATACTAATGCCCATCGTATTGATAAGTCCCAGGAAGTATTTTAGTTTTTTATTTTGTTTTAGTTCGGTTTTAATCAATTGAAAAAAGTGAGTCGGATTTTTAATAGCCATCTGTGATGGGGTTACTTCTTTAATGTTCCAAAAACCAAACGATGCAATGAAAAGTGCTCCAAAAGCAATAAAAAACATGTATGCGTAATTGGTAGGATATGCCGATAAGGTTAAAACTTTTTTAGCAAGCATGGCAGAAAAAAACAATAAAATCCCAGTAATAACCTGCCTTATAGAGAAAAATGATTTGCGTGAACTTTGCATTACTGATTTGCCTAAAATGTCGGTATAGCTCACATTGGCAAAAGCTCCACCGAAGGAGAAAATAGTGATCAGAATAAAGATCAGCCAGATAATATTTGATTCTCCGATAAAGGATGCAAAGAAAAGCATGAGCCCCAGTCCGAGTAAGGAAAAAATCCTTGAGTTAATACCCAGAAGTAAAAACTTTTTCTTGAAATGATAATTGCTGATAAACGGGGCATAAATCAACTGAGTGAAACTGGATCCACCCAGCATGATTGCTGTTAGTATTCCAATTTGAACTGCACTGCCTCCGGCATCAACCAGCATTGCCGGAATTATTGTATCCACATCCATAAAAACCTGCGCAAGTGCTAAAAACCCGGCATGCCACAGCAGCGAATAAAAATTCCTTTTGGATATGTTGGGCGACAATTTCATTTCAGACCTGATATCCTTTCATACTAAAAACCTATTAAATAACCAATCAATCCAAAAACCAGAGCATAGATAATATTCACCAACTTCACAGCCACAAATCCCCGCTTTGATTCAGCAAGTAAAGGAAGCGACCCATGTCCGTCCTGCGATATTGAACTTGCCAAAAGCACACTAAAAGGAATGGCTCCCTGAAAAAACAAAGTAACAAAAATCAAATGTGGACCTGATTCGGGAATGATTCCGATTAAAATGGCAACAAAAAGTACCATGAGCATATTATCTGATAACCAGGCATGGATGTCGATGTAATTCATTAAAAAATGAATGGCGAGAAGAGTTCCGAATGTCCACAAAAAAATCCGGGGGATATGTACTTTCACAATATGATCCCAAATATGTTTTTTAAGAAAATGATCCGGAACACTTACCACCACAAAAAAGGAAAACCCAAGTGAAAGCAAAATAGTGGTTTTCATCCAAATCTTTGCGCCCCCGGCCAGGATTCCGGTCAGGACACCCAAAATAAGCAACATTACAATGATGGAAAGAGCCTGCCGATAAAACGAAGGATGAAATAAATAACCACAAAGATTATCTTTTTGAAAACACTTGCATTGCGGCTCATCATGCAGTGGCAAATCCTTTTCAGAAAATTTCCCAATGATTCCTTTTGGCACATAAAATTTGTCAGTTATATATCCTGCCAAAATGCCAATCATAAAAAGAAGTACTGTTAACAAGGCTGCTTGTTTGGGGAACATGGCGAACATCACAAAGGCTTCGTCGCCACTGGTAGCGATCATTGCGGTGACCAATGCCCCAAAAGAAACCAGGCGGTGCGAGAACAGGGCAACCATTGTAAATGCTCCGAGACATCCCGGGATAGCACCCAAAATACCTGCAATTAGGTATTGCCGCCACTTATTTCCTGTAAAGCTTTTTTGCCATATTCCCCGCGACTGGACATTCACATATTCAATAACCAGCATCATTACAAATACAAAACCAGTTATCATGAAGGCATTTAAAAATATTTGATAAATTGTTCCCATCATAATTTTTGAGCTTTAATCACAACAAAACTACCTTGCCCATAACCAACCAACACATTTTGTACTTGTTTTACTTCTTCAATTTTTCCGAAAACAGTTTGATATGTATTATTGATTTTAAATCCTGTATCCTTTAATATTTCGTATAATTCTTCTGTCCCCCAAAATACAGCATCTTTATAAAAAACATTTTCGTCTTTTTGTTCTAAATAAAATTTTCCAACCGGGCTGTTTTTATCCACAAATCCAATAATTAAATGTCCATCATCTTTTAAAACACGATGCACCTCTTGAAATGATTTATAAATGTCATCAACAAAACATATCGTTGTAATCATTAAAACAACATCTTTACTTTTATCGGCGTAAGGCAGGTTTTCAGCAACAGCATCCATAACCCTGATACCCCTTTTTTTTGCTTTTTCACGCATGGCTTTGGAAGGTTCTATTCCCTCTTTAATCCCCAATGGTGCAGCAAAAATCCCACTTCCAATGCCAACCTCAATGGCATCTCCATTTTCCGGTAAAGTTTTTTTTATGGCATTCAATTCCGATTGGAAAGCGTATTTATTGATAACAAACCAATCATCATATTCATCGGAATAATTATCAAAAGGTCCTGTTTTAGGCATGGTTAGTTATTTTTAATGATTGATAATAAAGCATCATTTTCTTCAGGAAGGCCTATGGAAATTCTATAAAAACCATTTAGCCATTCTTCGGATAAATCTTTTATTAGTATTCCGGAGTCCATTAACTTTCTTGCAAAGTCGGGAATCTTACATTTTATCAGAATAAAATTTGCACTACCAGGGAATACTTCAATCCCTGTTTTCTTTAGTTCTTCTTCTATTCGTGCTTTTTCACTTATTATTTTTTTGATGTTTTTAGTTACATATTCAGGATTTTTTAAGGCTTCAATTGCCGCAAACAGGGTCGGCTTGGATAAAAATGCCGGGAAATCGGAAAATTGATCTTTAAAATAATCGCCTGCCAAAAGATACCCCAATCGAAACCCGGCTAGAGAAAATGCCTTATCCATCGTTCTTGTTATTGCCAGGTTTGGATACTTTTTAATGAGGCCTGCAAAAGTTTGCCCCGAAAATTCATAATATGCCTCATCTACCAAAAGCAAAACATTTTTATTTTGAAGGATATTTTCAACCAATTTATTATCCAAAATGGATGCTCCTGTTGGATTATTAGGGTTGTCAATTATTAATAGGGTTGGTTCATCCAGTTCATTTAAAAAAAGTTCAGGATCTAATTTGAAACCTGGAGGGGAAAGTTGAATTTTTGTTAGCTTAAGTGCAAGTTTCATTGCATACTGCGAAACCGGGAAAAATGATGGGTTCACCATAATAATTTTTCTGTCTTTTGAGAAAATATTTATTACCTCCCGTAAAATAAAGTCGGAACCAGGACTTAAAATTACCCGGTTTAAAGGAATATTGCTGTATTTACCAATAAGCTTTTTTAATTCATTCAAATATTTTAATTCGGAATACCGGTTTACATTCTCCATCCCTTTTACCGCTGCTTTTCTAATACTTTCAGCAGGTAAATATGGATTTTCGTTCATATGCAGATTGATTATCATTTTACTTCGATAATTGTTTCTTTTTTATATGCAGTAATTACTTTTGTAAATCCACTCAAGCTTTTATCTACTTCAATATTCCCTGTATCAAGCCTTAAACACTCCAACTTATTGATTTTATCTTCGGTTGCCACAACAACTATATTTTTTTTTCCTATCAATTTTAAAACTTCAGGCGTAAATTGTTTACTTGCCCTTCCGAATATAAATCCGTTTCCACCAATGGGAGTAACTATAATTGTTGATTTATTATACATCTTTATTAGCGTTAATAAACCTTTCTCATTCAAGTCTATTCCAACCAACTCTCCATTGAAAACAGCATCTATACCCAATAAGGTTTTTTCCACTCCCATTTTATCAGCAATTGTTTTTAAAGTGGTTCCAGGTCCCAAAATATAAAGTGTTTCTTTTTCCAGATTTTCCATAAGGTAATCCGCAATTTCTTCTTTCATATCTTCTTCGGACCTGCTTACATTTGAGGGTTCCTTTTTCGCCTGGAGAAGTGTTATGTTTTTTGGGACTTTCAGGTATCCATATAATTTTGCTGATATTTTGTTTTCTCTAAAGGCTTCTTCGTCAATATCAAGAACCTCTTTTTCGGTAAGTTCTTTAGTGTAATTGTTAATCATTTGGGCTGCAGCGTTTGGAGATAGTGCAAATACAGGACTAAACATTTTTACTCCAGAAGGAATACCAATAACAGGAATATTTAAGCCAACGGCATCGTAAATATCTCTTGCAGTACCATCACCACCAACAAAAATCAATAGTTCAATATTTTTCTCAAGCATCTTTTTAACAATTCTTTTAGTATCGGATGCATTTGTTTCTTCATTTATTGTAGATACTATTTCGTATTTAAAATCAAATTTCCCAATAGAGTTTTCTCCCATTTTTCCGGGAGCAACCATAAAATGAATATCTTCTCTTTTAATCAACGAAAGCGTTTCTTCAATTCTTTGAGGTGTTGTTGGTTTTGCACCTAGTTCTATGGCTTTTTTATATATTTCTCCATCAGTCCCTTTTAACCCGACACTGCCTCCCATTCCTGCAATGGGATTTACTATTAAGCCTATTTTCTTCATTTTGCTAATTTTTAATGTAGAATTATTTATGTTTAATTTGATAAAATACTCCTCTTTCCTGACGAACCGATTCAATTTTGCCTTCTGCCTCTAAAACATCGAGGTATTTATTGATTTCATTAATATGCAAACCAAGTATTTTCACAAGGTCATCAACTGTGCAGGGCCTTCTTGTAATTGTACCTAAAATTGTTGTTTCTGCATCCTTCCGGTATGATTGAATATTTTTCCTTTCGACAGCAGCACCAATGATTTCAACATTATCAAGTTTCCAATAGTCAACAATTTTTTTCAAATCTTCGTTGCTGGCAGCATGAATATCTGCCACTGTTCCGGGACGATCAAGTGTATTTAACTGGATATGGTCGGGTTTTATATCTTTAAACGCCATTTTTAAAGCTTTTAAATTATCAATGTTATTATTGTATTCAGGAACAATTAATACTTCAAGCCATATTTGTCCGGAAAACTCGTTTCTAAAATCGATTAATCCCTGAACATATTTCTCAACTGTAAGTTGTGGCGCAGGGCGGTTTATTTTTTGGAATGTAATTTCCGTTGCAGCATCAAGTGATGGAAGGACAACATTTGCATCCATCAATTCATCACGAATTTTTTTATCGTAAAGAAGCGTCCCATTGGTTAAAACAGCAACCGGAATATCAGGCTTTTTTTGTTTTATAAATTGTAAAACATCTCCTATTCTTGAGTTGAGGGTTGGCTCCCCGGAACCTGAAAACGTAATATAATCAGGGTTGGGATTGTTTGCGAAATAATGATTTAGCTCACTTGTAACTTTATCATAGAGAATGTATTCTCTTCTTTCAGTTGTCAATTTTGTGGTGTGGCCAACTTCACAATATAAGCAGTTGAGTGAGCAAATTTTTTTAGGGACAAGATCCACTCCGAGAGACATTCCAAGACGTCGTGATGGCACCGGGCCGAAAAGATATTTATACATGATTTTTTTTTGTTTAATCATAAATTTATTTGAATTATATGTTTAAAATAATTTTCAACAAAGTTAAGTTGCTGCCACATATCTTTTAATAAAAACAGACGCTTTGCCCTTAATGGGATTTTTGAGATTACTCAATGCTTTCATTGAGCATATTTTTAATTTCCTTTACAATGTGAAAAATCGTAACGGATATATCAGCTTTCTCGTTTTCAATAACGATAGGTTTCCCTTCGTCTGCGAGTTTTCGTGCTTCAAGATTAATCGGGATTGCACATAGAAAGACAATATTCATTTATTTTTTAATGGATGATTTTAATATCCCTGCTTTTATGGTAAACAATTTAAAGTTTGATTTATTTTTCCCCCATTCATCCTTAATCCAATGCAAATATTTATTTAATATATTAACTGTATCCTTCGGTGTTTCGGAATGGATAATTACAGGAATAAAATATTCGTTAACCATTTTAATATTTTTGCCAAATTGCATAGAGACTAATACATTTACCTCTTTCTCTTTTAGAAGTTTAATAATAGCATTTCCTTTCCTTTTTGAACCATGTTTATATTCTTCATCAAGTAATTTGAAATTATTGATTTCTTCACCTATCAACACCATTTCATTGTCAAGTTGCTCATAAATAAGATATTTATCTGCATCTCCAAAGTGTTTTTTTTCAAATTGGTTAGCTTTGTTTACTGCAAATGCAAATTTTAAATTCATAGTTTAAATTTTATTATTTTTCATATTACTTTCCTTTATTTCAAAAATATTTCCACTCTTATCTTTAACAAATATCAAATCAAAAACATCTCTTTTTATTCGTACACATTCATAATTTTGGGGTTCTGCTTTTGTAACAATAGTTTCCCTGTCTTTTACAGATAGACAAATATGATCAAACCCTTGCTTTAACTTTTCACCAGTAATAAATACTTCCAAAAACAAATTATTTCTTTGCAAATAGAAAACATTAGTATCTTTTTGAATACCAAATATTTTTTGAGCTAAAATTTTATTTAAAACAAAGGTTTTTACTTCTTTCATTTCAAGAATATCAATATAGAAATCTTTAATTTCTTTAGCATCTTCAATTGTTAGTGCAATATGTTCTAATTTCATTTTTAAAAATTTAATAAATAACCAATTACACCTGTTATCAAAGCAAAAATAATATTTATAAATTTCACTGCAAAAAATCCAAGTTTAGATTCTGCAAATTTATTTATCATAGTTTTTCTGCTTTAAGTAATCGTACATATTTTTTAAAATAAAAGCTTTCCTTAAAATTATCAAAACCATATTCTTCCAAAATATTTTTCCAGTCTTTTTTAATGAAATCAAAAGCATACTTACATTCTATTTTTTTAAAAATCAAACGATGATGAAAAGGCATTTTGTTCATATCAAATTCAGCAAAATCAAGAATATTAAAAGCCCCTCCGGTGTATAAGTGATTATAAGCATTATTAATGATATTCTTTCTTATTTCATGTGGAAAACCATGGATTACAAAACTGATAAAAATTTTGTCGAATTTCTGCTCAAGTTCAAATGGCTGGTCAATTCTTTTATTTATAAATTTTATATTTAAAAATTGTTTACAATTAAAATTAAATTGCTTTTCCATATCTTCAGAAATATCAAGTCCTACCAGTAATGAATTATCAGACATATATTTATTCATCAATAAAATATTTCGTCCAGTTCCGCATCCCAAGTCAAGTATCTTGTCATTAGATTTAACTTCTAAGTCCTTAATAGCTTTTTGGATAAACATATTATATAATCCAAATGAAGCAATGTTCATTATACTATCGTAATGTTTTGCCGCGAATTTTGACAATTCAACACCTGAATCAGGGTAACGTTTATTCATTTTTTTAAATTATTATAAATCTTTAAATACTCTCGTAAGTGAATATCCAGGGGTATTAATTCTTAAATCTAAAAAACAACCAAATTAAGTTTGTTCAGGCGGGTGTTCAGTATAATAGGAATATTTACTTTTTATTTGATTTTTCTTGCAAATTCCCTTTTCAAATTTTTGATTCAAATCTATTTTTCATTTTTTTAACAATTCTTCTCTTATCATTGTTGTACCACATTTCGGACATTTTAATGTAGTGCACTTAACACCTTGTTTGTGAAGAACTTTTTCGCCACATTTTGCACAAACACAAAAGCCACCTGGGCCAAAAGCACCACCTTTATTACGACCACGCCCTCCGCCACTGCCGAGACCTCTGCCGCTTCCGGGATTTTTATATTTTCCTGAATTATTCATTTTTTAAAAATTTTTAAGTTTATCATTAATTTTTTTCAACAAAAAATAAAGCAGGCAGAGTTATTGCCTGCTTTATCTTAGTCAGCACTCTTTTTAAGTTCAGAGAGCTGTTTCTCAAGAGACGCTAATTGTTCCTTCAGAATTCTTGCCTCATTTTCGAGCAGTGTTTCTTTGGAAACATTCGGGGCAGTTTCATCTGAAAAACGTCCGTAGCCTTGTCCAAACCTGTAACCCATTCCTCTTCCTCTTCCAAATCCTCTTCCAAACCCTCTTCCATATCCACCGCCAAAGTTACCTGACAAAGTTTCAAATCCCGGACGATCGTTTCCTGCACAATACCCTAAGCGTCTTCCGGTCATCGGGCCATCACCATAAGGACCCGTACTGTCACCTCTTGGCATAATTTACCTCCTTTCTTTTTTAATATGATTAAAATTCCTATCTGTACAACATTTACCATGTCCAAACCCACCTGCCAGATTTAAAAGATTTTTTGAGTGGCATTCAGGACAATTGATAAATGATGATTCAATACTCATATCGAACATATACCCACAATCCATGCAGCGAATTATATTTTTACGAAAATGTATATTTCCACCTTTAATTAATAATACATTGCCATTTATAATTAATTCAGCGATTTTTTTCCTGGCTTGTTCAATCAACCGTGTAAAAGTCGAACGTGATATTTCCATTTCCTCGGCAGCTTCTGCATGTGATAAACCAATGTGGTCGGCTAAGCGAAAGGCTTCATACTCATCAAGTGAGAGCAGTGTTTTGTTTAATAAACGCCCTGCAACTCCACTTGGTTTAAACTCCGAAAAAAGTGGAGGTTGATGAACTATTCTTTCGTTTTTTGGGCGTGGCATATTTTAAATATTAAATTCAGGCTGCAAATATAATGAACATATGTGCAAAAAACAAATTTTTTTTAATTTTTTTTTAATTTTTTTATCCTTAAAAGAAGCATTTGCATTTTTTTAGCCAAATTTTTAGAGCAGGTTACATAATTTTATAACTTTGTAGAAAATGATCGTAAATTAAAATCCTTATAAAATGAAAAGCATTAATTTCATCCTCGTTTTACTATTTTTATTTTCAATAACTGTATCAAATAGTTACGCTCAGAAATACCACAGTTATAAAGGCACTTCTACTTTCAAAGCTAAAGTCAGTTTTGAAGATATTAAAGAGCATGATAATCTTTATCCTGTAAAATTCACGAAGGGCAGAAGAATTCGCAACGAAATAGAAAAATTTCCTGAAATTTCAATTGCACATAAAGACATAATCTTTCAGGCACCAAAACAGCAGGGAAAACCCTATTCAACGATAAAAGATCCATCCCCGTTACCCGATGCAGATTTCCTGGGGCTTGATGATAGTGGCAGTTCCATTCCGCCTGATGTGAACGGAGCCGCAGGTCCCGATCATCTTATGATCACTTTAAATACACAAGTCAGGATCATGGATAAAGAGGGAAATCCAATATCCACAGTTAGTACGGGAAGTTTCTGGTATTCCGTGCCAGGGTCGGGAAGTGTGTTTGACCCTAAAATATTGTATGATTCTTTTGAAAACAGGTGGATTTTTATAATGCCCAGCAGTTCCGATCCGGCATATTCCAGGTTAATGGTGGGTGTTTCTGAAACTTCAGACCCTACCGGTAACTGGTTTATGTATAGTTTCGATGTGGATCCTGATGATTCGCATTGGTTTGATTACCCGAATTATGGGTTCAATAAAAAATGGATAATCGTTTCCGGTAACATGTTCGGTTCAGGACAAAATTATAGTGCATTATTTGTATTTAGCAAAGCTGATCTCTATAATAATGTTCCTGTTGTGGAATATACCCGGTTTAAGATTTATAATGCACCTACGTTAATTCCTGCTGTTACATACGATACAGAGGAAGAGGATGTATATATGGTTAATAATGCCGGTGGCAATTCCGGAGGATATGGGTATTTGAATCTCTGGAAAGTGACAGGAGAAACAAATAATCCTGAAGTTGTTGATCTTGGCCTTACCGGAGTTCCTGAGCCCTGGGGAGACTGGGCTTATAACTGGGGTAGTGATTTTGCACCTCAGCTTGGTTCGGATGAAAAAATAAACACGGTTGATGCTAGGATGGAAAATATGGTTTACAGAAATGGAAAATTATGGTGTGTGCATCATGTTTATCTTCCGGCAGATGATCCCGTAAGATGTTCTGTTCAGTGGTGGGAGCTTGCTTTGGATGGCGAGATTCTGCAATGGGGAAGAGTGGATGATGAAACGGGATTGAATTTTTATGCATTTGCCACAATTGCTGTAAATGCAAACGAAGATATTATGATTGGATATGCAAGCTTTTCGTCTGAACAATATGCAAGTGGCAGTTATTCCTTCAGGTATGCCGATGATCCTCCTAATACTTTAATGGAAAGATATCAGTATATTGATGGATTGGCACCATATTATAAAACTTACGGCGGTTCAAGAAACCGCTGGGGAGATTATACTGCCACATGGGTTGATCCGGTTGATGATCTGGATTTCTGGACAATACAGCAGTATGCCGATCTGCCTGCTTCACAGGACCGCTGGGGAACATGGTGGGCTTATATAAATATTGATGCAATTCCCAAAGCTGATTTTAATTCTAATATTACTTCCGTACCAACCGGAACCGGGGTGCATTTTACTGATTTATCAAGATATGAACCATCGGAATGGTTATGGATTTTTGAAGGTGGTACACCATCCACATCAACCGTGCAAAACCCTCAGATTATTATTTATGAAAACTCCGGTTTGTATGATGTTACACTAATAGCAACCAATTACCTTGGTTCCGACACACTCGTTTTGGAAGATTACATAGATGCAAACACTGCAATTCTCCCGGAGGTTTATTTTAATGTTAACGATACCCTTCCATGCGTTGGAGATACTGTTGCGTTTGAAGACTTATCAATTTATAATCCTGTTGCCTGGTTATGGGAATTTGCGCCGGATTACGTAACTTTTGTAAATGGAACAAATGAAACTTCACAAAATCCCCAGGTGAGATTTAATTACCCGTTTGCCTATGAAGTAACGTTAACTGCAACGAACAATAACGGAAGCTCTTCTTTGTCCAAATCAGGGTTAATTAAATCAGGGGGCAAGCCTTTACCATTTGTTGAAGATTTTGAGTCAAAATCCTTTGTCAGTCAGGCCTGGACAATTGATAATCCTGATGATAATAAAACATGGGAAATCACCACTATTGGAGGGAATGAACCAGGAGACCAGGCAGCATATATTAATATCAAAAATTATAATGGATATGGTGAGCGCGACGGGCTTATCAGTCCCTTATTTAATTTTTATGAGTATAAAAATATTACGCTGGAATTTCAATTTGCTTATGCACAAAGATTTCAGCAATACACTGATTCGTTAATTGTATATATTTCTGCTGATTGCGGAAATTCATGGACAAGATTACTTGAAATGGGAGAAGACAGCCTGAATAACTTTGCTACATCTGATCCTACTACTTCAAATTTTATTCCGCAAACCCCTGAACAGTGGTGTGGTATCGAAGGCAATCCCGAATGTATTTCGATTGACTTATCAGGATGGGATGGCTCTTCCAATGTACAAATCATGTTTGAATCTTACAACGGGTTTGGAAATAATATTTTCATTGATAATGTAAGCATAGATGGCACAATAAATAGTATTGATAAACCAAAAGAATCAACATATAATTTTAATATCTATCCCAATCCTTCCGATGGATACTTCTCAATATTGATTAAAAATTTGACAGGACCTGTTAATATGAGGGTATCAAATCTTACCGGTCAGATTGTTTACGAAGATGTTTTTGAATGTTTTGGAACTAACACCAAGAAGTCGTTCGACTTGTCTGATAAAAATAATGGAGTTTATATTATTGAAATTCAATGCGGGAATACTAATTACGTACAAAAGTTTATATTAAAATAATAGTTTACAAATTCCTGTTCCGTATCTGAATACTTTGATTTATGAAACATTAACAGGTTAAAAATAAATAAATGATTATAACCGGTTATAAATGCTTAACAAGAATAGAACCGGATTTAAAATTATAAATCAAGCAGTTAAGAAAACAGAAAAATTTTTATAGTAGAAATAAACGTAATACTTATATTTGCAAGTTACCAAACATATTAAAAAACAAATAATTATGAAAAACATTTATTATTTAGCTGTATTGTGCATTTTGAATGCTACAAGCTTTGCTCAAGTTCAATCTAGTTGTGAAGTTACATCAGAACTTGAATATTATTACAAAAGAGATGTTGCAGACTTAGCAATAAATAGATTGTTTGCAAGTAATTCTCCTGACACAAATCAAATTGAAATCCCTCAAGTGTATTTGGACTCCATTTGGAATGGATTATCAGCCATTTTTAATGCATCTTCAATTCCTGAAAGAGACTCAATATTTGATATCTATTGTATCCATAATATATCTTATCATACAATAATGTTATTACCTCATATCTATATTTCAGTAGACACTTCGGTTAGCTGGACAAGTAATTGGCTAAATGGAGAAATAGTGACTGGATATACAGAGTTAGATGACTTTATTTCTAATTATGATTATAATATTTTTTCAACGCATCCAAATTACGCAAGTGTAGTAATATATTCAGATACAATTATAAATTCATATGCAATAAGTGATAGCTTGACTTCTTTTAATGGAATTGAAACAGCTGGGCCAATACCAATGACAATAGATGCTAATAAAATTCAATACAGTGTTGAAGGTGAATATCAATATTTCACATTTACATTGGCTTGGGGCGATTGTATGTCTGGTTGTATTTATAACCATAAATGGAAATTTAAGGTTCATTACTCAAATTGTACAGTTGAATATTTAGGACTGGAGTCCAATGCCAATAACAACTTTCCAAATCCAATTAATTGCAATATAACATCTGTTAGTGATATCGATATCAATCCAGATATTATTTCTATCTATCCAAATCCTTCAATTGACAAGATTTCAATAAAAGGTGAACGTATCCAAAATATTGAATTGTTAAATGGAATAGGACAATTTATTACTTCAATTAGACCTAATAGCAATCTGACAACAATCAACATTGAAGACTTAAAACCTGGACTATATTTCTTAAAGATTGATATTGATGGACAATCCATTAACAAGAGATTAATTAAAAAATAGAAAATACGTTTGGTAACACGCAATATAAAAAATTGGGCAGAAAGTGGTAAATATGAACGAATTAGTAATAAATAAACGGAGTAGTAAATTGAAAGTTTGGTATTTCAAAATGCCCAACTTTTCATAGTGTGCCGAGAAGCAGTAATCGGCAATATAAATTACTGCATGCTGTAATTAAGATGGTGGAAACCAGTTGTAAGGTTGACCCACCGAAGTCGTTGTACAGGCGATGGCTTCAAACTACCTAAAGGTGCTGTAG
>JADHVR010000069.1 GCA_016783885.1 Bacteroidales bacterium | reverse complement strand
ATTACCTCGGAAATTTTGTTTATGAAGAAGGAATTTTAAAATACATGCTCACAAGCGAGGGAAGAGTAATGATAAATGACGACGATACTTATAGCTATCAATATTTCCTTAAAGATCATCTCGGCAACACAAGGGTAACATTTAACGAAAACGGAGATGTAATACAGGAAGACGCCTATTACCCTTTTGGTATGCAAATGAACGGTTTATGCTATGAAACCGGCCTGGATTACAAAAACAAATACCTCTACAACGGAAAAGAGTTACAGGATGAGTTTGGATTGGATTGGTACGATTATGGGGCAAGGATGTATGACCCGCAGTTGGGGAGGTGGCATGTTGTTGACCCGTTGGCGGAGAAATTTTATAGTTGGACTCCATATAATTATGCCTTAAATAATCCTATTAGGTTAATAGATCCTGATGGAATGGAGACAGAAGAACCAGAAGAGAAAAAGAAAGAAGAGCTTGAACATGCGGCAAAGGGTAACACAATCCAAGAACAAACCGAAAATATGGTAGAAATTTTTGAAGAAGGTGATTATGTGAGTGGAGAAACATTTGCTGAAGTAGCTGGTATATCTGGAAAACAAGAAGGTGAAGAATCTGAACTAACTGATGAACAAAGAGAAGCTATAGAAAGTATTGATAAGGTCGAAAAAACTGAAGAAGGCTTTCAAGTGCAGCTTAAAGAAGGAACTAAAGAAGCAAATTTTGAAGTACCAATCATGTCATTAAATAAAGAGACTGGTAAATATGAAACAAAAATGAGTTTAGATTTAACAGTTAAAAACAATGCTACAATTTCAATGCGGAAAACAAAAGATGGAGGACTGAAAGTAAGTTTTAGTGGTGTTAAGGTTGGGAAAGGATGGGCTAAAATAGGTATGCCTTCCGTCACACTCAAAGATAATAGCCTAAAAATATTGGGTATAAATGTAAATCTTCAATAGCCATGAGAATTAAAAGAAAATATATGCTTTTTGGTGTTATTGTTATTTTCATTTTTGTTTTAATCATTTTCGCTATACTAAAACAAGTTACATATATAAACCCAAAACTTGAAAAAATTGAACTTATTGGCGATTCGCAAATTGGTTTAGATTTTACTAAAGATGGTGCTTATTTTATGTATACAAGTTTTAGATATGATGAAGATAGTACGAATAGAAGTGTGATACTAAACGAAAGGAATAAGAATCAAGAGTTTGAAGGAAGATATTTTGGTGGATTTATCGATGATACTATTAATATAATGTTTGGCTTGCAAGATACTTGCTTCATATATAGGCTGAGTAATAAAGGATTTAATCTTTTTCAAAAATTATTTGCTTTGACAAAACATGAATCTGGTTTTGGGGCTTTTAAGCCTGATGTTTCTGATAATAGCTATGGCTTCTATTATGTAAAAGATAATGATCTTACTTTTTTTAATTTAAAAGATAGTGTTGAGAATGTTATACTAAGTTGTGATAAATTTGGCGAAGATTATACAAGTATAACAAGCTTTGACATAAATAAAGAAATTGGTATTTTTTGTTTGAAAAAAGAAATTTTTAATGACAGTTATTATTATGACTACTACACGTATGATTTTAAAGAAGGTAAAAGTATTTTTGTGTATAAAACACCCAGAACTGAACATCTTACTTATGAGCCAATTGTTAAGTATATCAATGATACTACAGCTTTAACAAGTTTTAATCTTGATGACAATAATAATTTACTATTCAAAATAGATTTGATAAGGAACAAAACTATTGCAACATACAGTTTAGGTAAAAAAAGAGTGGTTAATATTACATCAGATAAAGCAAGTAGGAACTATTTAACTTTATTGAACGAAAGAATAAGAGATTCTTTATCTATAAATAATGATAACGTTGATAAGGGAATTTACGGTGGGGTGAATATTTATTCTTTTATCCCTCTCCCCCGATAAAAGTAGAATAAACCCCCCATCTGGCGCAAATCTTGTGCGGTGGGTGTAAGTAGGGCAGACTTGTGCCTATAATCAAGCAACTCAATTTTTCAAAACCAAGTTTTTACCTATCTTTGTTCAATGAGCCGGAAGTACAAATTTTGAAGATGTTCACTTCTACGGAAATTATATAAAAAAATTAACACAAGTCAACTGCTCGCAGGGTTTTTACATAAGACATGCGCCAGAGGGGCAGGATTATATGGTGTTTGAGTTTTCGTCCGGCACCCTTACTAATAGTGGTGTCATTCCGAACCCTGGGGCAAGCCAAAGGGGCGGAGTGAGGAATCCCCCAACTACAAAAGACTCTTTGTTATTTTGAATTTTGAATTCTATTTTTCGACATGTCAGGTCTCTTGCACACAGCCCTTCCGATAATTATCGGAATCGACCTGACATGTCTGATACAACCCTTTCCCGTCTGATTTTGTCATTATATTAAACGATATTTTTATTAAACCCGTTGAAAAGGAATCCATACGGACAAGTTTTGCAAAGATTATTGAATGTAAGCATACAGATATTCAGCTTGTTAGTTGCGAGATATTTTGCAACCCTGTTTTCTACGGGTTTAATTTTGTGTCTTATAAAATAATTTACTATGAAAAAGATATTATTTGTTTCAATTTTTGGACTTTTTGTCTCCGGCGTTTTTGCCCAGCATCAAAATGTATTGATCAGCACTTCAAACGTACCGGAAGAACCAACAATTTATATAAATCCGAAAAACACGGATCAAATTGTTGCCGGTGCGAATATTAAAAACTATTATTATTCACACGATGGTGGCTATACCTGGAATGGAGGTATTATGGCATCTTCTTTTGGAGTTTTTGGTGATCCATGTATTATCGTTGATACACTTGGAGATTTTTATTTCTTTCATTTATCCTCCACACCGGGAGGTAGTTTTATTGACAGAATGGTTTGTCAAAAAACAACAGATATTGGAGTTACCTGGAGTAATGGAACTGCTTTTGGCTTAAATGGTACTAAAGCCCAGGATAAAGAATGGGCAGTTGTTGACCGGACAAACAACAATATTTATGTAACCTGGACACAATTTGACCAATATGGCAGTTCCAATCCCAATCATAAAAGTATTATCCGTTTTTCAAAATCTACCGACGGAGGAATGACATGGAGTGAAGCAGTAAAGATAAATGAAGTGGACGGCGATTGTATTGACGATGACAATACAGTTGAAGGAGCTGTTCCTGCTGTCGGTCCAAATGGCGAAATTTATGTTGCCTGGGCAGGACCTGAAGGGATTGTTTTCGATCGTTCTCTCGATGAGGGTGAAACCTGGCTGGATGAAGATATTTTTGTAACTGATTTCCCGGGTGGATGGGCTTATAGTATTCCGGGAATCATGCGCTGTAACGGATTACCCATAACCGTTTGCGACTTAAGCGGCGGATCAAATCACGGAACTATTTATATTAACTGGTCTGATCAGGGTAATGGTACAAATGATACAGATGTATGGTTGGTTAAATCTACTGATGGCGGAGAT
Organism: Bacteroidales bacterium; assembly: GCA_016783885.1. Lineage (GTDB taxonomy): Bacteria > Bacteroidota > Bacteroidia > Bacteroidales > JAADJA01 > JAADJA01. The sequence goes on along the minus strand of JADHVR010000069.1, from coordinate 19,006 downwards.
ACATGGAGCAACCCCATTCGTGTAAATGATGACCCGCCCGGCAAGCAACAGTTCTTTACATGGTTGGCTGTTGACCAGGTAACAGGATACCTTTGGTTTGTATGGTACGACAGGAGAAATTATGATGATGATAATACTGATGTTTACATGGCTGTTTCAATAGATGGAGGCGATACGTTCATCAATTTTAAAGTGAGCGAATCTCCGTTTCTGCCATATTCGGGCATCTTTTTCGGCGATTATACAAATATTTCAGTTCATAATAATATAATAAGACCTATCTGGACAAGACTTCATAGCGGACAGCTAAGTATATTGACAGCCATTGTTGATCCGGATGCCGTAATCACTGCCGTTGAGGAAGAATTGGTACAAATTCCTTTTGCCGAACTTGAACCCAATTATCCCAATCCGTTTATTCAAAGCACGTATATTTCTTTTAAATTGTTGCAGACAGGCACTGTTACGCTTGAAATATTTGATATGTATGGAAAAAAAGTTGCAACTTTAATTAATAATGAATTGCGAAATGCCGGTAAATATATTGAGCATTTCGATGCCAATAATTATCGTCTCTCATCCGGAGTTTATTATTTTTCATTAACAGGCGAAAAATTGAACCTGAAAAGAAAAATGATGCTGGTGAATTAATTTTAAATTGAAATAATTAATTTATTTAATTTTGTCGCCCATTAATTCATAAAGCAGAATGCCCATTTTAGGATCAATAATAAAGAAAGCTTATGAGATCAGGAATATTCCTATCGATAAGAAGAAGAGAAAACAAACGGATCCTTACAAGACTCAAATAAAAGTTTTGAAAAAACTTCTGAAGAAAGCACAATTTACTGCTTTTGGGGAGAACTATGACTTTGCCGATATACTTAAACAGCCTGATATGATAAAAGCATACCAGGAAAAAGTACCGACGTACGATTACAACTCTATGTTCAGGAAATGGTGGTACCGTGCTTTAAATGGAGAGACTTTCGTTTCATGGCCTGGCAGGGTGAAATATTTTGCACTTACATCAGGTACTTCCGAGGCTTCGAGCAAACAAATCCCTGTAACAGGTGATATGATAAGGGCTATCAGAAGAGCCAGTATTCGCCAGCTTGTTTCTGCCGTTAAATATGATTTTCCAATAGAGTTTTATGAGAAAGGTATCCTGATGATCGGAGGAAGCACACATCTTCAATATAACGGAACTTATTACGAAGGTGATCTTTCCGGAATCTCCGCAGGAAATCTGCCTTTCTGGTTTCAGCATTTTTATAAACCCGGAAAACGTATCTCGAAAGAACGTAATTGGTCAACTAAGCTTGAAGAAGTAGTTAAGCAAGCTAAAGATTGGGACATTGGTGTTATCGTTGGTGTTCCAGCCTGGATACAGATCATAATTGAAAAGATCATCGAATTTTATAATGTAAAAACCATACATGATATTTGGCCTAACTTATCGGTATATGTTCACAGCGGAGTCTCCTTTAGTCCGTATGTAAAAAGCTTTAAAAAATTATTTGGGAAAAGAATAGTTTTCCTGGAATCATATCTTGCTTCTGAAGGATACATTGCATTTCAAAATGGGATTGATGTTAATTCGATGGAAATGATACTTGATAATGGATTATTTTATGAATTTATCCCTTTCAATGATAATAATTTTTATGCAAACGGAAATTTGAAAAGCAATCCCGCGACAGTTTCTATTAGAGATATTGAAGAAAATAAAGAATATGCATTGTTACTTTCTACTTGCTCGGGTGCCTGGAGGTATTTACTCGGTGATGTAATTAAGTTTACGTCAAAGGAAAAATCCGAGATAATAATCACAGGCAGGACTAAGCATTTTCTAAGTATTTGTGGAGAGCATCTTTCATTAGATAATATGTCGCGTGCAATTGAAATGCTTGAAAACGAATTGAATGTCGAGGTAAGGGAATTTTCTGTTGCCGGAATTGAATATGACTCTCTTTTTGCACATAAATGGTATCTCGGAAGTGATGATAAAATAGAACCGGAAGAGGTAAGAATAAAATTAGATGAATACCTGAAGGTATTGAATGATGATTACAGGGTTGAACGAATCGAAGCCATCAGAGATGTTTTTGTTGATATTCTTCCTACAAAAGTATTTTCTGACTGGATGAAAATGAAAGGTAAAGAGGGGGGAGCAAATAAATTTCCCCGCGTCCTGAATAAGGATCTTCACACCGAATGGAAGGAATATTTAGAAAAATACAACCATATTTGATATCTAATTCTGATTATATACAGTTTGGAATTATGTCATTAAGGATAGCAATAGTTTATAAACAGTTACTAATGAAATATTAAGCAGATGGGCCCGTATCTTCAAGGCATTTTGGTAGGAATGACTTTTGCTATTCTAATGGGACCCGGATTTTTTGCCCTTATCCAAACAAGTATTCACAGGGGGTTTAAGTCCGGTGTCTTATTGGCTTTTGGAATTTTTATAAGCGATGTTTCCGCACTTATACTTTGTTATTTCGGAGCAACACAAATTCTGGGAACAGATCCAAGGGAAAACTTCCTTTTCAGTATTATCGGCGGGATCATCCTGATTATTTTCGGAACATTTACCTTTGGCAGGAAAGCACAGGAAAGGAGTGATGAAAACAACGGGAACATTGAAACAAATACTCCCAAGCCATACATCTATGTCGTAAAAGGATTTTTTCTGAATGCAGTCAATCCGGGTATGTGGTTCATCTGGATAACGGTTGTTGTATCAATAAGTGCAAATTATGGAGTAAACAACAGGGCTATTTTAATTTTCCTTGCCGGAGTGTTATCTACAATTCTCGGAACCGATATATTTAAGTGTTTTGTTTCTAATCGCATTAAGAAATTCCTTAATGCGAAAGTAATGATTTGGATGAACAGGTGTGTAGGTATTATCTTAATCGGATTTGGAACCTATTTAATTATCAATGTGCTTGTTGATTTGGAAACTATGATCTCCTTATATGATAAATTATTTTCTCCCGATTAAAAACTTCTCTGGCTGTATCCTTGCACATCCAGTTTATAACAGATACCAAAGTACAAACCTCCCCATAAGTTATGTGAAGCAGTGTATTCGTTATCCAGGTCTTTTATCCTGTATGCAGGTGCATTAATATCTTTAAAACCATAATTAATCCTGCCGCCTGCACTAATAAAAAATAGCTTTGAAATATGAATATCTGCCCCAACATCAATAACAATTCCGATATCCGTTTTTTCAAAACGATCTTGTATATTATTTGCATCTGTATAAAATTCTATTCCATCTATGTTGGTATTTTTTGTATTAAGCTTTTTCCCATCACGAGTGTAATCCTGGGTTGCATCAAATAAAATACCAATTTGCGGACCTACTAAAAAACGAAATTTGGTTTCCGCTGTTCCAAATGCGTATTTAAAGAAAACCGGAATGTTCAGATACCTGAGATCAATATTCCTTTTAGTTTCATACGTAATACCACCGACCGTCTGTTTCCCTTCATATTTTTGTCCCTGGGCTGAATATTGTAACTCTGTCATTACAGAAATATTTTCTGTGATATTATAACCCAGGTTAAAACTGGCGGCATATCCAATTTTGGGTGCATAGTCCACTTCAGCTTCGCCATAAAAATTTTGGTTAAGAATCCAGGTATTCGTCAGTGCAGCGCCAACACCTAATATAAGTTCTTTCCCTTTTTGTGCCTTAACGTTAAAAGTAAATATGAAAATCAAACCTGCAAGAATAAGAATGGGCTTTTTCATTTTGTTGAATTTTAATTGAATAAATAATTGTTCATTACCTGTGTTGCCAACGTTATACAACGTTCGACGTGTTTTGTTGCAAATTGTTAATTAATTGAAAAAGCAAATATAAGAAAAATAATTAAAAATGGTTGTTTTATTAACCAGATTAAACCGTTAATATTTTTAATAGCTTTGTGCGATGGTATTTGTTACAGGAGGCACCGGTTTTTTGGGATCACATCTTTTATTTCATTTATTAAAGATAGGGAAAAAAGTAAGGGCGATTAAAAGGGCAGACAGTAATTTTATTCTTTTATCAAATGTCTTTTCATTTTATACCGAAGATACTCAAAAATATTTAGGCAAGATTGAATGGGTTGAAGGCGATATACTTGATATTTATTCATTGGATAGAGCTTTGAATGAGGTATCGGATGTGTATCATGCAGCGGCAATTGTATCATTTGATCCTTCTCACAGAAAAAAAATGATGAAAGCAAATGTTGAAGGAACGGCAAATCTTATAAATGCAGCTCTCGGTAAAAATATCAGGAAATTTTGTCATGTAAGTTCAATAGCTGCAATCGGGAGGGCTGAAAATGACAAAGTTATTGATGAAAATGTTGTTTGGAAAACTTCAAAGAAAAATTCAAATTATGCCATTAGCAAATATGGAGCCGAAAGAGAAGTTTGGAGAGGTATTGAAGAAGGATTGAATGCTGTTATTATAAATCCATCCGTAATACTGGGTCCGAGGGAATTGAACAGAGGTATTGGAAGTTTGATTTCGATGGTAAGGAATGGGTTTAAATTTTATACTCCAGGTGTTAACGGGTTTGTGGACGTGCGGGATGTGGCAGAATCAATGATCCGCTTAATGGAAAGCGATATTTACAATGAGCGTTTTATTGTTTCGGCTGATAATTTAACCTATAAACAGATTTTTGACTGGATTGCCGAATACCTGAAAATGCCCGGACCGAAATATAAAGCTACTCCGAATATTAGTGAAATAGCGTGGAGGTTAGAATATTTTAGAGGATTGTTTACCAATAAAAAACCATTTATCACAAAAGAAACTGCTCGAACCGCAAATAATACATATTATTATTCAAGTGATAAACTTATTCAAGCCCTGGACTTTAAGTTCCTTCCTGTCAGGCAAACAATCAGGGATGCTTGTGAATTATTCCTGAAGAATGAGGATAAGTTGAAATTTTAAGTATGAGCCTACTCCAAAAAGTCGCTTATTCGCCACTATCCCGAAAGTTTTCGGGGCTAAAACACAAAATCCCACCAAAGTTATTGGCTGGCATTCATTATTTTGTGAAATTTAGTGCTTTGGTGTTTTTGTGGCATTTTTGAATTTTTTTTACTTTTCGGAGTGGATTCAAGTATTGATAATCTTTTGCAAATTATCAAGAATAATATGGGTTGCACCACACTTTGAAATAATATAATTTTTGCATATTTCGGAGCAAGTTCTATAGTAATCTGCTTTTTTAAGGAGTTTATCGGTATTTTCAATCAGTTCACCGATATTATTTACGCAAATAGCTCCGCCCTGTGATATTAGTTCAACAGCTTCCTGGAATTTGAAATAATTCGGTCCGAAAATCACAGGCTTGCCAAAGGTTGCCGCTTCTAAAATGTTGTGAATTCCCTTACCAAATCCTCCTCCAATATAAGCTACATCACAATACTGATACAGGCTCGACAGAAATCCTATGCCGTCAATTATCAGAATATCGGCGTGGCTGATATTAATTTCATCTGATTCGGAGTACCGCAGGACTTTGTGTTTACCAAACCTGCTAATTAACGATCTGATCCTTTCCTCATGAACTTCGTGAGGAGCAATTATAAATTTTATATCATTTTTATTTTTTTCGGCAAGCTGTTCAATCAGTTCTTCATCCGGCTGCCAGGTGCTGCCTGCAAGAAAAATCTTTTTACCCTCAGTAAACTTAGCTATTAGAGGATACTTTTGCGTTTTTTGGGAAATTGCAAAAACTCTGTCGAACCGGGTATCGCCGCTGATTTTTGCATTTTTGATCCCAATGGAATCCAATACCTCCAATGAATTTCGGTTTTGAACAAAGAAAAAAGTAATTTTTTTCAGCATTTTTCTGAACCATCCGCCATACCATTTAAAAAAGTGCTGCTCTTTCCTGAAAATAGCTGAGATAATAAAAACCGGAACATTTTTCTCATAAAGAACATTTAAGTAATTAAACCAGAATTCGTACTTAATAAAAAATGCCAGCCTGGGATTAACGATTTGTATAAATTTCCGTGCATTTATTTTTGTATCAATAGGAAGATAAAAAATAAAATCGGCGCCCTTGTAATCTTTCCTTATTTCATAACCTGAAGGAGAAAAAAAGGTAAGCAGGATTTTATATTGTGGAAACTTCTTACGGAAAGCCTCAATCACCGGCCTTCCCTGCTCAAACTCACCAAGTGATGCTGCATGAAACCAGACGAATTTATCCTTTGTGCTTATTATATCTGACAGGCGGAAGAAGATATTTTTTCTTCCCTTCAGCCATAACCTGGCTTTTTCATTGAAAAGAGAAGAGACACTGATCAATAAATGGTAGGAATATATGCTTATATTATAAAGAAGCGACATTTAATAATAATAATACTTTTCAGGAAGGCGCTTAAACAATGGTATGATCCATCCTGCTTTAATACCATATAAAAGGTCGAATCGCTTAGAAATTTCGTCCGGGTTCCTTGTGTCGAAATTAACATCCCGTTTTGGCTTAGTCCATGCCTGCGTAAACTCAAAACCCGCGAAAAAATTTAAAAGCTTGCTATTACTCAGGTACATGTATCCAACAAATTCACTAATGCCTATTCCTCCGGTTAACCGGTCATATCCTTTTTTATAGTCTCCATTTAATTGTGGAGCAGTATTGTTAGTTACTTCTATTCTTATTTTATGCTGCAGATACCCAACACTACCCGTCACAATGATTCCTGAATTCGGATTAGGGCTTAATACCGGAAACAGCTTTCCGAATTTTGCCGATATATAATACCCTCTTTCATACATTGAATAATCTGCAAAATTGCCTGCCATGTCAATGATGTTATCATTATCGGTTTTTAAATTACTCATAATCCGGTTGGCGTTTTTAATATCACTTCCAAAAAGGTAATTGAAATCGGCGCCCCAAATCCAGTTTTTATTTGTTTTCCATTGAAATCCTCCGCTAATGTTTGAGTTATTTCCATATCTGTCAGCAAGGTCACCTCCGGGTATTTGATAGGCATAAGATGCGTAGAACATAGGAATACTTAGCGTTGTATCAGAAATATCAGACTGGCCTTTTGAACTGATAACAAAACAAAAACTTAGAAAAAGAAATAGAATCTTTGTAAACATTTTATGTGAATTTGCATGGCAAATATATATAAAACAAAATATTTCTTCTTTGTTTAACATTGCTTATGTAATTTTATTGCTCCAAAATTCAGCAATTGATATAATGAAATCAGGATATATGACAAGACAAATCGCAATATTAATTACAATTGCTTTATTTATTCAATGCAAATTAGCTGTTTCGCAAGAAGATTATTCATGGTGGAATAAGGCGCACAACTGGGATGGAATTACTTCGTGGACCGACTATATTATTTACTCACCGTATTATTTAGGTCCGAATGCCTTACCTGTCCCCGAATCAGAAAAGGGATTTGTGAAAGATCGTTATGAATTCAGGGTTGGTTATGAAAGCCATTTTAGTACGGGTGATAAAACACAGAATCTTTTCCTGTGCTTATATATACCGTTGGTAAAAAATATTGTAGCAGTTGAATTTTATGGAGTACCGATTGAACATTACAAAATAGATGAAAAAACCGTTATCGAACGCCGTATTCGTAATATATCAGGTGAAGGTTATGCTGCCGGCGACTTTTACTTTGGTACTGTTATTCAGATTCTAAAGGATAAAAAATTTCCCGATGTAGCGCTGAGGATGTCCTGCCGGACCGCATCAGGCTCAAAATTAAGTGATGCCAGGTTTACCGATGCACCTGGTTATTTTTTTGATCTTTCTTTTGGTAAGAATTTATTATTTAATAATAAGTATTTTAATAAACTGCGATTTCACAGCATGATTGGATTTTATTCCTGGCAAATGAACCTTCCCAATAACCGGCAGAACGATGCTATACTTTTTGGTCTAGGTGTTGATTTGTCAATTAAAAAATTCTTAGTTTCAAACGCATTAGACGGATACATAGGATATTTTGGAAACCAGGAAGTCATCGTTGTAAATAAAGATAAGCCTGTGCTATTTAAAGATCGACCTGTTGTTTATCGGTTAGAAATCACAAAAGAATCAAAAGTTATAGATTTAATTTTAGGATATCAGTTAGGAATAAAAAACTTTCCATATCAAACCATTAAGTTCTCCCTTTTATTCCATCTGTTTAAAATTTAGTAATACGTTAAATGTTTGCCACTTACATTTTAATCATTCTCTCTCGTGTCTCAATATAAAAAACATGAGTGTTTTATATCAACAAAAAATAAGAATATTCAAACCATTGTTAATCGATTAACAATAATTTTTCAAATTTTTTGTTACTATCAATATTTAAGTATATTTGCACGCCAAATTTTAGCTTGGACGAGTTAGCTGTTTAAGTTTGATTTTTACCTATAATAGGTAATCTTAGAGCATATTGAAATCACTTCAAATTTTAATTATATGAAAAAAAATGTACAAAACATCGGATTAATCGGAGCCGGAGCCTGGGGGAAAAATCATTTGAGAAATCTTCACAATATGGGATCCCTGAGGTGTGTTTTGGAAACATCAAAAAATGTTACCGGGCAAAGAAAATCCGAATTTCCGGATGTAGAATTTACAAATGATGAAAAATCTTTTCTTAATAATCCCGGCATAAAGGGGGTTGTAATTGCTGCTCCTGCCGAAAAACATTATGAACTCACTAAAAAATGTTTGTTAGCGGGAAAAGATGTTATGGTTGAAAAGCCCCTTGCGCTGAAAGTTGAAGAAGGGAAAGAATTGATAGAAATTGCAGAAAAAAACAAGAGGGTATTAATGGTGGGGCATATTTTACAATATCATTCTGCAGTTATCAAATTAAAAGAAATGATTGACGATGGTGAATTGGGGCAAATACGTTATATATATTCAAATCGTTTGAATATTGGCAAATTAAGGACGGAAGAAAATGTGCTCTGGAGCTTTGCGCCACACGATATTTCTTTAATCATTATGTTTATGGATGGGGAAGAACCTATTAAGGTTGAAACTCATGGCGGATCCTATATAAATAAAGATATTTTCGATACAACATTAACTACCATTGAATTTAAAAACGGAGTTAAAGGACATGTTTTCGTAAGTTGGCTGCATCCTTTTAAAGAACAAAAGCTGGTTGTTGTCGGTTCGGAAAAAATGATTGTTTTTGATGATATAAGCAAGGAAAAGCTTTTCATTTATCCACATAAGATACGATGGGAAAAAGGAAAAATACCTGTTGCTAAGAAAGCAGATTTTATTACTCTTGATCTTGAATTAAAACAACCGTTGGAAGAAGAATTAAAGCATTTTGTTACCTGTGTCGAAACACGGAAAAAACCTAAAACTGATGGCATAGAGGGTTTAACGGTTCTGAAGGTTCTTGAAAAGGCTCAAAAAAAATTATAGTAATTTAAAAAATAAAATTAATGGAAAAAGAATATTTTGTTCACGAAAGCGCTTATGTTGACGATAATGTTGAAATAGATAAAGGCACAAAAATCTGGCACTTTTCACATGTGCAGGGCGGTACTAAAATCGGTAAAAATTGTTCGCTTGGACAAAACGTCAATATCGGAAATAATGTTATAATTGGTAACAATGTTAAAATACAAAATAATGTTTCCGTTTATGAAGGCGTTGAACTGGAAGATTTTGTTTTTTGTGGGCCCTCGATGGTTTTTACAAATATAATGAATCCCCGTAGTGAGTTTCCGCAAAGAGGTTCGGAGTTTTATTTAAAAACTTTAATAAAGAAAAGTGCATCACTTGGGGCGAATTCTACTATTGTTTGTGGAAATACCATTGGCAAATATGCTTTTGTCGGAGCCGGTACGGTAGTTATAAAAGATATTCCTGATTATGGAATGGTTGTGGGTACTCCTGCCAGATTAATCGGCTGGATGTGCGCTTGTGGTACGAAACTGTCTCTGACAACCGATCCAAATTCTGAAGAAATCGCTATTTGCAGTGAATGCGGGAGAGAATATAAGAAAAAAAATAATCATATTAAACAAATTTAATAATTTAATATTATGCAATTTATTGATTTAAATTTCCAGCAACAAAAGATAAAAGATAAAATTGACGCTAATATTCAAAATGTATTGGCTCACGGTAAATATATTCTTGGACCGGAAGTAAAAGAATTAGAACAGAAACTAGCAGAATATGCAGGTGTTGAATATGCCATTGGCGTAGCAAGTGGTACCGATGCTCTGCTTATGCCTTTGATGGTTAATGATGTTGGCCCCAATGATGCAATTTTTACCGTTTCATTTACTTTTATTGCAACAGCAGAGGTAATAAAGCTTTTAGGCGCCACTCCGGTTTTTGTTGATATTGAACCGGATACTTTTAATATTGATGTTAACAAATTAGAGGAAGCCATTGAAAAAGTAAAAAAAGAGGGTAAACTAAATTTAAAAGGAATTATTCCGGTAGATCTTTTCGGACAACCGGCCGATTATGATGAAATAAATGCAATAGCAAAAAAATACGGGATGTTTGTTTTGGAGGATGCAGCGCAGGGTTTCGGCGGTTCTTACAAAGGAAAAAAAACCTGTTCATTAACTGACATTGGCGCAACCAGCTTTTTCCCTGCCAAGCCGCTTGGAACGTATGGCGATGGCGGAATGTGTTTTACCAATGATAAAGAAATTTATGACAGATTGCTTTCAATCAGGGTTCATGGTAAAGGTTCACATAAATATGATAATGTTAGAGTAGGGATTAATGGCAGGCTTGATACTTTAATGGCTGCTATCTTATTAGCCAAATTTGAAATATTTAATGAAGAAATTAACCTTAGGCAAAACGTTGCAAACAGGTATAGCGAAAAACTCGATGATGTTGTTAAAACTCCGTTTGTCAAGGATCATAATATTTCGGCCTGGGCACAATATTCCATTTTACATCCTGACAGAGAAAAAGTAATGGCAGGTTTAAAGGAAGATGGAATTCCAACGGCAATTTATTATCCTAAGCCATTACATTTACAGGATGCTTTTGCTGATTTGGGATATAAATATGGCGATTTACCTGTTAGCGAGAAAATGGCTGCGGAAATTTTCAGCATCCCGATGTATCCGTATTTGAATGAAAACAATCAGGATAAGATTGTGGAAAGCATTAAAAAAAATGCATAAAGGACACTAATTTATTATTATGGATTCCTCACGAATGAACTTTTTCATTCGTGAGGAATTTAAGTTTTTAACGTTAATTTAAAATATGAGCATATATCAGGAATTAATTAATAAAGAAACCAAATTATCATTAATAGGATTAGGGTATGTTGGTTTGCCGATAGCTTTGGAATTTGCAAAAAAAATATCCGTTATAGGTTTTGATATTTCTAAGGAGCGGATTGAAATGATGAATAGCAGGAAAGACCCGAGTGAAGAACTTTCGGCTGAAGCTTTCGATAAATGTGATATTATGTTTACCTCAAATCCTGATGATTTAAAAGAGGCTTCGTTTCACATTGTGGCTGTGCCGACACCCATAGATAATCACAACATGCCTGACTTGTCGCCATTAATTGCGGCGTCAAAAACCGTTGGGAAAATTTTGAAGAAAGGTGATTATGTTGTATATGAATCAACGGTATATCCCGGAGCTACAGAAGAAGATTGCATTCCGGTACTTGAAGAAAATTCAGGATTGAAATATTTAAAGGATTTTAAGGTGGGATATTCTCCGGAGAGGATAAATCCGGGTGACAAGGTGAATACTCTTTCATCTGTAATTAAAATTGTTTCCGGTTGTGATGAGAACACCCTTGATAATATAGCCAAGACTTATGAATTGGTTGTTAAAGCCGGTGTTCACAAGGCACCAACAATTAAGGTTGCTGAGGCTGCGAAAGTAATTGAAAACACTCAAAGGGATGTTAATATTGCCCTTATGAATGAGTTATCTATTATTTTTAATAGAATGGGTATTAATACTTATGATGTTTTGGAAGCTGCCGGAACTAAATGGAATTTCCTGCATTTCTTCCCGGGATTGGTTGGCGGGCATTGCATTGGTGTTGATCCTTATTATCTTGCTTACAAAGCCAAAGAATACAGGTACCATCCGCAAATTATTAATTCCGGGAGGTTTGTTAATGATTCAATTGGATTTTATATTGCAAAACAATTAGTTAAGAAACTTATCGATAAAGGAAAAAAAATCCTGAATTCCAAAGTATTGGTAATGGGAGTTACCTTTAAAGAAAATGTTAGCGACCTTCGTAATTCAAAAGTTGCTGATTTGATAAACGAATTAAAAACTTACGGCGTTCTTGTTGAAGTTACAGATCCTTATGCTTCTTCCGATGAAGTAAAAAAAGAATATGGATTTGAGCTTACCGAAGACATAGCAGATGATTATAATGCAGTAGTAGTTGCGGTATCACATAACGATTATCTGAATTTAAACGAAAATTTTTTCAAATCTATATGTACAAAAAATGCTATCCTTGTAGATGTTAAAGGTATTTACAGAGATAAGATAAAAAAATTAAGTTACTGGAGTTTATAATTTTAGATTTATCAAATGAAGATTCTTGTTACCGGAGGCACAGGTTATATCGGCTCCCATACTGTGGTTGAACTTCAGCAAAACGGATATGAAGTTGTTATTATTGACAATCTGTCTAATTCATATATTGAAGTTGTTGATAATATTGAAAAAATTACAGGTATCCGCCCCGGATTTCATAAAATTGATTTAACGGAAAAGGAAAAAACTTCTGATTTTTTCAGAAAGAATAAAGATATTGCAGGTGTAATTCATTTTGCTGCCCTGAAAGCTGTTGGGGAATCGGTTGAAAAACCTTTGGAGTATTATCATAATAACATCTCGTCTCTGATCAACCTTTTACAGGGAATGAAAGAAAATAACATTAATAATATTGTTTTCTCATCATCTTGTACTGTTTACGGACAACCTGACGAATTGCCCGTTACAGAAAAAGCCCCGATCAAAAAAGCATTATCACCCTATGGTAATACAAAGCAAATTTCTGAACAGATTATTGAAAACACAAGTAGCGTAAGTAATATTCGGGGAATTTTACTTAGGTATTTCAATCCCATCGGAGCTCATAAAACAGCGATTATTGGAGAATTGCCAATTGGTGTTCCTAATAATCTTGTACCTTTTATTACTCAAACAGCTATCGGTATAAGAGAACAGCTTGGTGTTTTCGGAGACGATTATACTACGCCTGACGGTACTGCTATCAGGGATTACATTCATGTTGTGGATTTGGCAAAAGCACATGTTGTTGCAATTGACCGTATGATCAAAAATAAATGCAAGAAAAAAGTTGAAATTTTTAATCTTGGAACCGGCGATGGATTTTCTGTTTTGGAAGTCATTAAATCATTCGAAAAAGTCTCCGGCGTTAAATTAAATTATAGAATTGTAGAAAGACGAGCTGGAGATATTGAGAAAGTATGGGCAAATACTACATTCGCAAATGAAGAATTAGGATGGAAAGCGGAAAAAAACATTGATGACATGATGCTGTCCGCATGGAACTGGGAAAATGCTTTAAAAGATAAAAGATAAAAGTAATTTTTTAATGACCAATAATATTAACACAGACATAAAAAAAAATAATGAAAACAATACTAATAACAGGAGGTGCGGGATTTATCGGTTCGCATGTTGTCAGGCTTTTTGTAAATAATTATCCGGATTATAAAATTGTTAACCTCGACAAACTTACTTACGCAGGAAATCTTGAAAACCTGAAAGACATTGAAGACAAACCAAATTATGAATTCGTTAAAGGAGATATTGTTGATGGCAAATTCATACAAGACCTGTTTTCAAAGTATAATTTTGACGGAGTTATCCATCTCGCAGCCGAATCACATGTTGACCGCTCTATTTCCAATCCAATGGAATTTATATATACCAATATAGTTGGCACGGTTAATTTATTGAATGCCGTTAATTTTATTTGGAAAAAGGATTATAAGGGAAAAAAATTCTATCATATTTCTACCGATGAAGTTTACGGTTCATTAGGAAAAGAGGGAATTTTTACAGAAGACACACCATACAATCCGCATAGCCCGTATTCGGCTTCCAAAGCCAGTTCCGATCATTTAGTAAGGGCTTATCATGATACATTCGGGTTACCGATTGTAATTTCTAATTGCTCAAATAATTACGGTTCATTCCAGTTTCCTGAGAAACTTATTCCTCTTTTTATAAACAACATTAAAAATAACAAGCCATTGCCTGTTTACGGCGAAGGCATCAATATAAGAGACTGGCTTTTTGTTGAAGATCATGCCAAAGCTATTGATTTGATTTTTCATAAAGGAGAAACAGGAGAAACATATAACATTGGCGGAAACAATGAATGGAAAAATATTGATTTGATCCGGAAGCTTTGCGAAATCATGGATGACAAGCTTGGAAGGGAAAAAGGAACTTCGGCGAAACTTATCACTTTTGTAAAAGACAGAGCAGGTCATGATTTGAGATATGCAATTGATTCTTCAAAACTTCAAAATGAATTAGGCTGGAAGCCGTCATTAGACTTTGAAGAAGGATTGGAAAAGACAGTTGACTGGTACCTCGAAAACGAAGAATGGCTTAATAATGTAACCTTCGGTGATTACCAGAAATATTACAACGAGCAATATGTGAAAAGATAAAAATCGAAAGTATTATTAAATAATATCACTAAAATCATCAACCACAAATCATTTAGCCTTTTAGGCTTGCGAAGCACTTTGAGTTTCCACTTCACTATTGATTTTCTTAACCAATCCCTGCAAAACATTTCCCGGTCCTGCCTCAATAAAAGTAGTAGCTCCGTCGGTAATCATATTTTCAACGCTTTGTGCCCAGCGAACAGGTGAGGTTAACTGTGCAATTAGGTTTTCCCGGATTTCATGCGGGTTAGTAACTGCCTTGGCGGTTGCATTTTGGTAAACAGGACAAATCGGCTCGCTGAATTTTGTATTATTGATTGCTTCGGCAAGCTCAACCCTTGCCGGTTCCATAAAAGGAGAGTGGAAAGCCCCTCCGACCTTTAATGGCAATGCCCTTCGCGCGCCGGCTTCTTTCAGTTTTTCACAAGCTATTTCAATCCCTTTTACCGAACCGGAAATTACAAGCTGTCCGGGACTGTTATAATTAGCAGGGACAACAACTTCATTAATATCTTTTAAAATATCTTCAACAGTTTTATCCTCCAGTCCTATAATAGCAGCCATAGTTGATGGTTCTGTTTCACAGGCTTTTTGCATAGCCATGGCACGGGCATAAACCAATTTTAATCCATCCTCAAACGAAAGAGCCTTGTTAGCAACGAGCGCAGAAAATTCACCCAATGAATGTCCTGCTACCATATCGGGTTTAAACTCCTCTCCCATCACTCCGGCTATAATAACAGAATGTAGAAAAATAGCAGGTTGCGTTACCTTTGTTTGTCTTAAATTTTCATCGGTGCCGTCAAACATCAAATCTGTTATCCGGTATTCCAATATTATATTTGCTTTTTCAAATAAATCTTTTGCAAGGGTTGACTTTTCATATAAATCTATACCCATTCCAACAAACTGGGCGCCCTGCCCCGGGAAAATATAAGCTTTCATAAGTGATAAAATTTTCAGGTTAAAATCAGGGCAAAAATAATGAATTAAAAATATTATTACAATTTAATAAAATACTTTACTTTTGCACCTCGTTTTCAAAATAAAAGTTTTTTAAATAATTAAGAGCTGATGCAAAAAGGAAATCTAATAATAAAGGTATTATCAGGGTTTGTTATATTATTCGCCATTTTTACATCCTGTGTGCCGATTAAAAAGCAAATTTATCTTCAAACAAAAGAAGATACAACAAAAACCAAATATTTTATTGAACAATATTTAGACTATAAACTACTACCCGGAAATAATTTATACGTTCAGGTTTATAGTATTGACGAGGAATTATCTCAGTTTTTTAATTTAGGAGGTGGTACAGCAGGAGGAGGAAATATTTATTACGATGCAGCGATATACCTGAATAGTTATTTAGTCGATGATTCAGGGTTTGTTGAATTGCCGTTTCTTGGAAAATTATATGTAAAGGGCTTAACCATAGAAGAAGCAAAAGATATAATCCAGAATCAGATTGATAAATACGTTAAAGAGATCATTGTAATCGTTAAGCTTGTCAATTATAATGTTACAATAGTCGGTGAGATTGAAAGACCGGGTCAATATAGAATTTACCAGGATAGAATAAATATTTTTGAAGTAATAAGCCTTGCAGGAGACATGACAACTTTTGCAAAAAGGGATGATATTATTTTAGTACGAAAAACGGAAAAAGGTTCCAAAATGTATCATATAGATTTTTTAAGTGATAATATTTTAGAATCTGAATTTTATTATATTATGCCTGATGATATTATATATATTAAGCCTGTTAAAGGTAAAAACTATGCTTTTGAATCATTTCCTTACACACTTGTAATATCATCCATATCATTAATACTTGCATTAACAGCCATTTTTATTAATTAAACACAGAAAAGTGGAAAATAATATCCAGAACATCCAGAACATTACACAGCAGCAGGAAGAATCGTATGATTATAAAGCCCTGTTTTTCAAACTATACAGGTATTGGTACTTCTTTATTTTGACTATTTTCATTGCGCTTCTAATCGCATTTTTATTTAACAAATATACAAAATCGGTATATGAAGTTGATACAACAGTGCTTGTTAAAGAAGACAATTCCGCGCCCGACGCCCAGGCTTTACTTGGTTTTGGCTTCAGGGGCAATCAGCAAAATGTTGTAAATGAGATTTGGAAACTTAAATCTTATACATTGGTTAATCAGGCAGTAAGAGAATTGAATATGGAGTTATCGTATTTTAAGGAAGATAATTTTATAACCAGTGAGTTATATAAGGACAGTCCGTTTAAAGTCGTTTTCGATACTCTCCATCTCCAGCCGGTGAATGTAAAATTCAAATTATCCATCCTTTCCAATAAAAATTACACGCTTGAAGCGGAAGGAAATGAAGCAAAGTTGTATGATTATGAAAAATTTGAAATTTATAAGGATGAGAATCCAACCAAACAAGTTATGATAAGTATTGACAGCACTTTCGCATTCGGGCAATACATTTATAATGATAGTTACCGTTTCAAGATAGTTTTAAATAAACAATACAATCCTGAAATTCATAATAACAAAAATTATTATTTTGTTTTTAATGATGTTGATCAACTTACCATGCGTTTCCGGTCTTTTGAAATAGAACCCATTGAAGAGGAGGCTTCAATCCTTAAAATAAATTTAAAAGGAAATAACATTGAAAAATCAGTTGATTTTCTTAATAAATTAACCGAGGTCTATTTAAGAAGGAATTTGGATCAGAAAAACAGAGCTGCAGAAAATACTATTGTATTTATTGACTCCCAATTGAAAGAAATTTCAGATTCACTTAACCTTGCGGAACAAAACTTACAGGATTTCAGAACCACCAGGCAAGTCATGGATTTGGATTTTCAAGCTGCCCAGGTTTTTGAACAACTTAAAGAACTGGAAAGCGAAAAAGCCCATCTTGGTCTCAAATCCAAGTATTACAAAATATTAAGAGACTATATCAAAGAAAATAAGGACTTAGATGATGTTTTAATTATTCCCACTACTATGGGAATAGAGGATCCTTTGCTAAACCAACTTTCCTCAGAATTATCAAAATTGTATGCGGAAAAAGAAGAAAAGCTATACTTTTCAAAATCCTCAAATCCGATGATTCAGTCACTTAATAAAAAAATCGAATTAACGGAAGCTACTCTATTAGAAAACATCAACAATATTATAAATTCTTCTAATATGGCAATACGAGACATTAACGAGCAGATATCCGCCTTAGAAACCAGGATAAGTCAATTACCTGCTATGCAAAGACAGTATCTGGGAATTGAAAGAAAATTCAAGTTAAGTGATGAAATGTACACATACTTGCAAGAAAGGCGCTCTGAAGCACAAATTACAAAAGCATCTAATGAACCTGATAATGAAATTATTGATATTGCCAGGAGTCTGGGAAGTTCACCGGTATATCCTAAAAAAAGCATGAATTATATGATTGCGATTGTGCTTGGGTTGGTTTTGCCCATCGTATATATTATGGGTAAAGATTACTTTAATGATAAGATCATCGAAAGGAAAGACGTTGAAAAGATTACCGATTTTCCGATTTTAGGGCATATTATTCACAGCAATAAGGATACCCAGGCAGTGGTTGCCGAATCACCCAAGTCTTCCATTGCCGAATCATTCCGGTCAGTCAGGACAAATTTGCAGTTTATAACAAAGGGAGAGGAAAAACAAACCATTTTGATTACTTCTGATATGGTAGCTGCGGGTAAGACCTTCTGTGCTATTAACTTAGCCACCATATTTGCTTTATACGGAAAGAAATCCTTATTAGTAGGATTTGATTTGCGGAAGCCTAAGATATATAAAGATTTCGGTTTATCCAATACCGAAGGTGTTAGCTCATTTCTGATTAACAAAAGCAAACTTGAAGATATTATCCAGGCTTCGCCGATTGATAATATGGATATAATTATGGCAGGACCGGTACCGCCAAATCCTTCTGAGCTTATTGCTTCGGATAAAACCGATGAGTTGTTTACCAGATTGAAAGAAGTTTATGATTATATTGTTATCGACTCTCCTCCGGTTGGCTTGGTTACCGATGCTTTCCTGGTAATGAAATATACCGATGCAAACTTATTTATTGTAAGACAAAACTATACGAATAAAAAGGTATTTGGTTCAATTATGGGCGACATTGAAAAAAGAGACATTCCCAATATCAGTATCCTGATCAATGATGTAAAATTAACTAAAAATTCTTATGGCTACGGCTACGGCTATGGTTATGGTTACGGCTATGGTTACGGCTATGGTTACGGCTATGGTTA
>JADHVR010000068.1 GCA_016783885.1 Bacteroidales bacterium | reverse complement strand
ATAACCTGAAGAAAAATCTGCCTTTAATTTTAGAACAGGATTATCCTGATTTTGAGGTTGTGATTGTAAATGATGCCTCTGATGATGAGACTATTTTTTATTTGGAAGACCTTGAAAAAAAATACAATCATCTCAAAGTTGTAAATATTAAGCAAGACCTGAATTTCTTTTCCGGGAAGAAGTTTCCTCTTGCCCTTGGCATTAAATCCTCAAAAAACAATTACCTGCTCCTTACTGATGCTGATTGCACACCTGCAAGCCCTTCATGGATTAGAAAAATAGCTTCCAATTTTAACGATAAAAAAGAAGTTGCTTTGGGTTATGGCAAGTATAAAAGCGAAGAAGGTTTTTTGAATAAAATTATCCGTTTTGAAACTGTTTCAACAGCTATTCAGTATTTTTCTTTTGCCCTGATGGGTATGCCTTATATGGGTGTAGGTCGCAATCTTGCTTATAAAAAATCATTATTTTACAAAAGCAAGGGATTTATTTCACATTATAACGTTTCGTCGGGAGATGATGATCTTTTTATTAACAAAGTTGCTGACAACGTAAACACACAAATAGAGATCAACCCCGAAAGCTTTACCATTTCTGCGGCTAAGCAAACATTCAATGAGTGGTGGATACAAAAAAAACGGCATTTGTCAACGGGAAAATATTATAAAACAAAGCATAAATTTTTATTAGGCTCTTATTCATTAAGCCTGTTTATTGTATTTTTATTGTTTATTATGCTGCTTTGTATTAATTATCAATTATGGATTATTGTTTCGGCACTTGTTTTCAGGGAATTAAGTCAACTGATAATATTTAAAAAATCATTTAAAAAGTTAAATGAAAAAAAAATATTGTTAATTTCGCCGATTATTGAGGTAATATTAATTTTATTATACCCGCTATTGTTTATTTCTAACCTGTTTATCAGGCAAAATAAATGGAAGTAACTACACATCTTACAGAAAAGGCTATACGTGATTATAAACTCGTACAACTTGCCATTGACGATGGCGACCAGAAAGCGTATGGAGAGTTAATGAAAAATTACCGCGATTCATTATATTTCATGTTGCTTAAAATGACAAATAATCCTCACGATGCTGAGGATTTAACTATTGAAGCATTTGGCAAGGCTTTTAAAAAACTCCATCAATACACACCCGATTATGCTTTCAGCACGTGGCTTTTTAAAATAGCCTCTAATAATTGCATTGATTTTATTCGAAAAAAGAAGAAATACACTTTTTCAATGGATCAGAATTATGATGATGAGAAGGAAGGAACTGAATTGGTTAACCGCGTTCCTTCTCAAACACTTAATCCTGAAGAAGAATTGGTAAAGAAGCAAAAAATAAAATTAATGCATGAAGTTGTTGACAAACTGAAACCGCATTACCGTACATTGATCGAATTGCGATATTTTAAAGAATTTTCTTACGACGAGATAGCCGAAGAATTAAACCTTCCGCTTGGCACCGTGAAAGCCCAACTCTTCAGGGCGAGGGAGTTTCTGTATCAGATTTTGAAAAATTCGAAGGAAAATATCTAATTCTTTATCACTAATTTCTCTGCAAACCTGTTTTCGCCTGAAACAATTTTCAAAATATATATCCCGGCAGGAATTCCTGTCAAATCCAGCCAAACAACTTTTGACTTCTGATAAACTGATTGATTCAAAATAATTTTTCATGAATCCGAGTTATTTTTTAAGCACTATTTTCTCGCTAAAATTAACATTATTGGATTTGATCTTCAAAAAATACATTCCTTCCGGATTTCCTGAAAGATCAAGGTTGATTTTTCTATTGTGTTGTATATAATTTTGGTCATAGATAGTGTTGCCTAACAGATCGAAAACTTTAATTTTACATGCATTCTGATTTTGCAGATTTATGGTCAGGCTGCCTGTACTCGGGTTTGGAAATATTTCAACTTCATCATATATCACATTTTCATTCACATTTGCTGCAGGAAGTACAGTGATATAATTTTCTTCTGTTTTAGTATTAATGGCAATTGTGCTGATGTTTGCAGTAAGTTCAACATCAAATATACCTTCATTCAAATAAACAACTTCCGGATTTGTGTCGTTTGAAGTTTGCGGGATACCTCCTTCAAATGTCCATGAATAATTAATCATATTCGGAGGATATCCCGTTGAAAGGTTTATAAAATGAACCGTATCTCCTTCATGAATAACTGTTGTATCGGCTGTAAAATCTGCAATAACAGTTGTGGGGTTCCATCCATAAAAAGCAGACATAAACCAGATATTATTTTCGGAATATAAAGGAAGGTTAGGATCATGTAATCCAGGCTCATTGTCTTCTTGAAAAGTTAAGTATAAGTATTCAGAGTCAAAAAATGGCGATAATGCAGGATAGACACATTCGCTATAAATAAAAATGAGGTCCTGATTTAAGTCTATGAAATTGCCCCAGGATAATCCACCGTCGGGTGAACCTCTTAACCATATATGCCGGTAATTTGCAACCCCATTGTCATATGTTTCGGTAACTGCACTCCATGCTACAAAAATTAGGTATGCTTCATTAATGGCGATTTGGGGCATCGTGTTCATCCCAGGTGTTGGATAGGTGCCAAAATCATCCAATATTTCCAATTGCCCGTTTCCATTGACATCCTGTACCCAACCTATCAGACTATAATCTTCGATTAGCTCTGAATCCGGGTGACCATAAGGATTTAGTGCATTGATATTATTGGAAAATGTTTCCCTGTCTTCGTTCCAGTAAACCACGCCATCAATTTCTTTTTCGTACCAGGCAGTATCCTGGGCGGTAGAGGAATAAACCCTGCTTAAAGTGAAAGCTACATGTGCCTTCCCTTCGAAATCCAAAGCTAATGAAATACCTCCATCATTGCAATAAAATGTATCCGAATTAAACGAAAATATTTCAAACATCGGGTAAGGGTGCTCCCAAATAACTGTCTTTTGCCAGGAATCCCCTCCATCTGAAGATTTCATAAGTACAAGCTCTGTGAGATAATCTCCGGCAACAAAAGCAATAACATTTCCTTTTGGTTCAGCCCATGTATAAGAGCCAATGGTAAACCCCAGGTAATTGTCGGGACCTAATCCGAGAGCCTGCCCTGCTGGATCCCAGGTTTGTCCTCCGTCTGTTGACCGTGCATAATGGATAAATCCCCTGTCAGGCTGTGCAGGTGTGGGCATAAAAGAATCATCAGGGTCTAAATACAATAATTGAACAATATTATGATCAACCCCGGATGTGACTACAACAGGATGTTTATATCCGCTACCGGGAAAGTAACCTTCTATCCAGTCGCCTGTCCCTTTATATTCCCTGGTACTTATAATGAGTCCGTTTTCGCCCTGCGAAACAACTATTTCACCGTTTTCGAGATAGGCAGTATAAGAAGGGTTTGTTGCCCAAACTGATGTGACAGACTGAGTAGGGAAAGGTCCCCAACTGTTACCGTCAAAATAATTATAACCTATTCCCATATCAGGAAATTGCGGAAAGTCAAAGCCCATGTTCCAGACAGCGCCTATGGTTCCGTCTTCATAATAATAAATTCGGTTTTGCATGGTTCGCCAGGTTTGAAGGTCGTACCATGTATTTCCGATAATTGTTTCTTCAAATGGCAAGGTTTTTTCCTGGCTTTTTGCAAAAAAGATGCCGATAAATAAGATGGATAGTAAAATAAGATTTTTCATAAAATAATTATTTAATAATCATTTTTTGCGTTTGAATTTCTTTATTGGTTTCTAGCACGCAGAAATAAACTCCCGGTGGTAATCCGTTGCCATTAAATACCACTTTTTGTTCTCCCTGCCGCTTGAATTCATTGACAAGAGTTACAATTTCCTGCCCACTTAAATCAAGAATTTTTAAGGTAACAGGTGAATTATGATGTAAAGTGTACTCTATTAAAGTAGTTGATTCCAGTGGATTCGGGGAAATAGTGTATGTATCTTCAAAACTTATTCCCCATACAGATAGGGACTCACAAGCTTCTTCTACTTCTTCCAGACTATTACAACCAGGTGCATTATTATAAATTTGAATAGTTCCTCCTGGAATAGCTAAATAATCGCAAATGCTTTGTACGGCACAAGTAGCTAAGGAATTGTTATGAAAAATTTTTAAGTTGCTGATTGAGCTCGCGTTTATATTGTCCAAACCTATTAAACTTGTCAGGACAGTGGTGTATCCAATCTCAAGGCATCCCCCGATGTCAGTCAGATTTTCCAATCCGGTTAAACTGATTAGGGCGTCGTTTCCATAAATATATAAGCCTACTCCGCTGGAAGTCACGTTGTCTAATCCTGTTAAATTTGTCAGGGTATTATTTTCATAAATTGAAAGCTTTCCACCAACGGAAGTAACATTATCCAATCCCGTTAAACTTGTTAGGGTAGCGTTGCATTTAATCGAAAGGGTTCCTCCGATGAAAGTCACATTATTCAGAACCGTTATACTGGTCAGGGCAGCGTTGTTATTAATCGAAAGGGTTCCTCCGATGAAAGTCACATTGTCCAAACCTGTTAAACTGGTTAGGGCATCATTTTCAGAAATGGTTAGGCGATTCCCGATGGAAGTCACATTGTTCAAGCCTGTTAGACTGGTCAGGGCGTCGCTATTATCAATATGAAGGTCTCCTTCGATGGAACCCACATGGTCCAATCCCGTAAAGCTGGTCAGGGTAGGGTTGCCCCAAATCTGAAGGTCTCCCCCGATTGAAATCACATTGCCCAATTCCGTTAAACTGGTCAGGGCAGCGTTGTTAATAATCGAAAGGGTTCCTCCTATGAAAGTCACATTGTCCAGACCAATTAAACTGGTTAAGGATGAATTACCACTAAGCCCAAATTCACAAATATAAAGATCCCCCTCAATAGAAGTTATGTTTTCCAATCCTGTTAAACTGGTCAGTGAGGCGTTACCAGCTATTATAATATCTTCCCCAATGGAAGCCACATTATCCAATCCCGTTAAACAAGTCAGAGCATTGTTATTGCTAATCCATAGAGTTCCTTCAATGAAAGTTACATTGTCCAAACCTGAAAGCATGGGTAGGACATCATTGTCATAAATCCTAAGGGTGCCTCCGATGAATGTTATATTGTTCAGTCCTGTAAGCGTGGTCAGGGTGTCGTTGTAATTAATCAAAAGATTCCCAATGGATGTTACATTATCAAGGCCCGATAAACCGGTTAACACATCATTATCTGAAATGATGAGATCGCCACCAATTGAGGTGACATTTTCCAGATCAGTCAAACTGATTAAGGCATTATTTCCACTAATTATAAGGTTTTCCCCAATAGTACTCACATTGTTTAAGCCTGTTAAATTGGTCAAGGCATTTCCGCTAATAACAAGGTTGCCTCCAACAGAACCCAAATTATTTAATGCTGTTAGATTGTTTAAGGAATAATTGTATTCAATTTTAATGTATCCCCCGACGTAAGTTACATTGTCCAGGCCCATTAAATTGGGCAAAGCAGAATTGCAAAAAATATTCAGGCTCCCTGTAATAGTTGTAATGTTTTCCAATCCAGTGAAACTACCCAGTGAAACATTTTCATCAATCAATATATTCCCCCCAATAGAAGTTACATTATCCAATCCTGTTAAGTTTGTCAGCAAATCATTTTTGGCAATCCACAAACTTCCTCCAATTGATGTTAAGCTGTTGATACCTGTTAAATCTGACAAGACAGGATGATGGCGAATATGAAAGCTTCCCCCTATAGATAATAAGTTATCCAGTCCTGCTAAACTTGTTAGGACATCATTTTTATATAGGGTAAGGCTATCCCCGACAGAAGTCAGCTTTTGCAACCCGGTTAAATCGGATAGGACATCGTTGTATTGGATAACCAAATTTCCCCCGATGAAGGTTAAAACATTCAATCCGTTGAGGTTTGTAATATCTGAAGAAGGCAATTCTCCTACATACACATCTCCTTCAATCTCTGTACAGTTGGGGTAATTGGTTTGAAAATTGTCAATTTCTTCTTGGCAGGTAAAAGTGATGCCTTCGGGAAGACAAGGCTGAGAAAATACCTCTGTTTGATAACAAATCAGCAGAATAATAATAACAAGCGCTAAATTTTTCATAATAATTGGTTTAGTGAGTTAATGATCATTTTTTAAAACTTCGGAATATTCAAAGTGCCGAAAGATACATAAAATTGTAATACTTGTCAAGAAAAAATCAGTTTACGGTTGGAAAAAATCAGTTTACGGTACAATTAAAATATCGTAATTTTGACCTCTATTAAATCGACTAAAAAAATCAAAATATGGAACTAGAATTTCAAAAAGCTGTATTGGAAGGGATACCTGATGAATTACCCGAAGCGCAAGCTTATGATCCCGGCGTAAGTCATGCACCAAAGAGAAAAGATATTTTAAGCCCTAACGAAAAAAAACTGGCAATAAAAAATGCACTCAGGTATTTTGATAAAAAATACCACGCTTTACTGGCACCTGAGTTTAAAAAGGAACTGGAGGATTACGGCAGGATTTATATGTACCGGTTTCGCCCGCGATATAAAATTTACGCCCGGAGTTTCGATGAATTTCCACATAAATCGAAGCAGGCTGCCGCTATTATGCTGATGCTTTGCAATAACCTCGACAACGCCATCGCGCAGCATCCTCACGAACTGATAACTTATGGAGGAAACGGCGCAGTGTTTCAAAATTGGGCGCAGTATCGCCTCACCATGAAATACCTTGCCGAAATGACCGATGAGCAAACCTTGGTACTTTATTCGGGACATCCGATGGGAGTGTTCCCTTCTCATAAAGACGCTCCGAGAGTTGTTGTAACAAACGGAATGGTAATTCCTAATTACTCAAAACCCGACCATTGGGAGAAATTTAATGCGCTTGGAGTTTCGCAATACGGGCAAATGACCGCAGGTTCGTTCATGTATATCGGTCCACAGGGTATCGTTCATGGTACTACAATCACAGTTATGAATGCCTCCAGGAAAATCAGCAAACCGGGAGAAAGTACGGAAGGCAAACTGTTTGTAACGGCAGGACTGGGCGGAATGAGTGGCGCACAGCCCAAAGCAGGTAATATAGCAGGTGTTGTCAGTATTACAGCTGAAATAAACCCTAAAGCTGCTTATAAAAGACATGAACAGGGATGGGTGGATGAAATTACTAATGACGTCGATGATGCAATAGAGCTTGCCCATAAGTATATAAGTAAGAAGGAACCTCACTCTATTGCTTATGTCGGTAATATTGTTGACTTGTGGGAAAGGCTTGCGGAAAGAGACATATTTATTGAACTTGGTTCAGACCAGACCTCCCTGCATAACCCATGGGCTGGTGGTTATTATCCGGTTGGTTTGAGTTATGAAGAATCGAATGAAATGATGACTAAAGATCCAGAAGGATTTAAGAAACGTGTGCAGGAATCGTTGAGAAGACAAGTTACAGCCATTAATAAACTCACTGCAAAAGGCATGTATTTCTTCGATTACGGAAATGCTTTCCTCCTTGAATCCAGCCGTGCAGGAGCCGATATTCTGAAAAAAGACGGAAGTTTTAAATATCCTTCCTATGTTCAGGATATTATGGGTCCTATGTGTTTTGACTACGGATTCGGCCCGTTCCGTTGGGTATGTACTTCCTCAAAGCCCGAAGACCTTGATTTAACTGATAATATTGCAATGGAAGTATTAGAAGAAATTGCCTTATCCTCACCGAAGGAAATTACGCAGCAATTGAGGGATAATATCCGGTGGATAAAAGAGGCAAAAGAAAACAAACTTGTGGTTGGGTCGCAGGCAAGGATACTTTATGCCGATTGTGAGGGAAGAACCAAAATTGCTGCTGCCTTTAATAAAGCTGTCAGAGAAGGTAAGATATCCGCTCCTGTTGTACTTGGAAGGGACCACCACGATGTTTCCGGAACCGATTCACCTTACCGTGAAACTTCAAATATTTATGACGGTTCTCAGTTTACGGCAGACATGGCAATGCAAAATGTTATTGGCGATTCATTCAGGGGCGCCACCTGGGTTTCGATTCATAATGGCGGCGGTGTAGGCTGGGGAGAGGTGATAAACGGGGGCTTTGGAATGGTCCTCGACGGCTCTGATGATGCCGACAGAAGACTAAGAATGATGCTTTACTGGGATGTGAACAACGGAATAGCCCGCCGTAGCTGGGCAAGGAACCACGGAGCTGTGTTCGCAATTAAACGTGCTATGGAATCAGAACCTGAATTAAAGGTTACAGTTCCTAACATTGCTGATGATAGTTTGATTAATGAATTATTTGAATAAAAGAATGATAAGTTAAAAGCCACTATTTGTATTTTCATGCTTATCATAACAGACAACCGCATACCGGAACAAGCCAAAGAAAGCCTGTCAGAATATGGAGAAGTGTTTCGGTTTGAAACAAAAGGAATAACATACAATGCCATCTCCGGGCATCCTGATATATTCTTTTGTAGGGTGGGAACCCAATTAATAGTTGCACCTAACTTGCCGGAACATTATAAAAAAGTATTAATCCAAAACTCTGTTTCATTTGTTGAAGGTGAACTTCCAACAGGATACAAATACCCTGAAAGTGCCAAATACAATGTGGCAACTACCGATAAATATCTGATCCATAATTTTCGGTTTACCGATCCGGTAATTACTGATCATGCTGCCGGACTTGACCTTATCCATGTCAACCAGGGCTATTGCCGGTGCAATCTTCTTCCGTTAAAAGATGACCACTTTATAACCTCTGATAAAGGGATTTACAGAGTGCTGTCGAATTACAATTTTAATGTACTTAAGGTTGATCCGAAAAGTATCGTCCTTCCCGGATTTGAACACGGTTTCTTCGGAGGGGCTTGTGGGGTTTTCGAAGATAAACTATTTATTCTGGGAAATATGGACTATTTTGATGATGGAGAAAAAGTCAGGCAATTCCTTAAAAGTCTGGATTACGAAATTGTTGAATTGTATGATGGACCTTTGTTTGATGGCGGAAGCCTTTTTTTTATTTATCCGACGATGCTTTAGCGAAGTTGGATCAACTATTGATTATTGAAAATTTAATCATTACGTTCGAAACCAAACTTTTTTAACACTTCTTCAATCTTATCAGCAAGTTGTTCAACTGATTTGGTTTTACCAAATTCTTCCGAATGGGAATCCAAGACATCTCCCAGAAGTTCGATTCTTGAAGCAAGAAATTCCATTTTTTCCCGGAGAATATTTTCATCCATACTTTTCCAGTAATCCCCCTCGTCAAAAACATAAAGGTCAGAAATGTATTTTGATTTTATATATTTTAACAACTTAATGATAGCAATATGAATATCAAGTGGTGCATATTGGGTTTTAATACTTGCAATAGGCGGACCATCATCATCAATGTTTTCAAAAATTAAGCTGGCAATATTCTGGATTCTGCCCTCAGTATCAAAAAACAAAGAGAGCGATTCACTTTTTTCGTGAGGTTTGATGATAATTCCGTTTATTGCAGGTTTATTTTTCTCAGGCTCAGTATTTATAATGTCATATTCCCAACCCATCTCCTTTGAAATGTCCGTTATTTCATTCACAAAGTCTTCGATTTTTTCAACTTTGTCTAATGTTCCTTTATAATGAATTGTGATTCCCATTTTAAATTTTATTTCAGTTTCAGAATACAAAGAAAGGCTTTTTTCATAATTTCGCAACAAAATCATGAATCATAAATCTAAAATTATATGTTGCGTTCACATACTTGCGGCGAATTAAATATTCAAAACGTTGGACAGGAAGTTACCCTTGCCGGCTGGGTACAAAAATCAAGAGATTTGGGTGGAATGACATTTATCGACTTGCGCGACCGGTATGGCATTACTCAACTTGTATTTAACATGGCAACCAATGCTGCTCTTTGTGAGGAAGCCAGAAAGTTAGGAAGGGAATATGTGGTTAAGGTACAAGGCAGTGTGGCTGAAAGAAGTAATAAAAATCCAAAGTTGCCAACAGGTGAAATTGAGATTATCGTTGACAGCTTTAAAGTCCTGAACCCTTCAGAACTTCCACCGTTTACAATTGAGGATAACACGGATGGCGGTGAGGAACTAAGGATGAAATACCGCTACCTCGATCTTAGAAGAAATCCTATAAAACGCAATTTGGAACTTCGTCATAAAATGGCGCTTGAAACGAGAAATTATCTTGACTCACAAGGATTCTATGAAATAGAAACGCCTTTCCTTATTAAATCCACACCTGAAGGCGCCCGCGATTTTGTGGTACCGTCACGAATGAATGAAGGGCAGTTTTACGCACTTCCTCAATCACCGCAAACGTTTAAGCAGTTGCTGATGATTGCCGGTTACGACCGCTATTTTCAGATTGTAAGATGTTTCCGTGACGAAGACCTCCGTGCCGACCGCCAGCCCGAATTCACACAAATAGATTGCGAAATGTCGTTCGTAACACAGGATGACATACTTAATACTTTTGAAGGAATGACCAAACACCTTTTTAAAAATGTGAAAGGAGTTGAAGTGGAGGATTTCCCAAGAATGACTTATGATGAGGCAATGAAATATTATGGCAGCGATAAACCGGATATCCGTTTCGCAATGAAGTTTGTTGAATTGAATGATGTGGCAAAGGGCAAAGGCTTCAGGGTGTTTGACGATGCTGAACTAATAGTGGGCATTTGTGCCAAAGGATGTGCCGCATACTCCCGGAAACAACTTGATCAACTGACAGATTTTGTCAAAAAACCTCAGATAGGAGCAAAAGGGTTGGTTTATCTTAAATTCAACGAGGATGGTTCTTTCAAATCTTCGGTTGACAAATTTTTCGACCAGGAAGCTTTGAAAGGCTGCGCAGAGAAGTTTGAAGCCAAACCCGGCGACCTGATGCTGATACTTGCCGGTGAAACAGATCGAACAAGAAAAGCATTGAATGAGTTGAGATTAGAAATGGGCAACCGCCTTGAATTAAGAAATCCGAATGTATATAAACCGCTTTGGGTGGTTGATTTTCCATTACTTGAATGGGATGAAGAAACTCAAAGGTATCATGCTATGCATCATCCATTCACATCACCCAGGAAAGAAGATATCGAAATAATGGAAACCAAACCGGGCGAGGTCAGGGCAAATGCTTATGACCTTGTAACCAATGGTGTTGAAATCGGCGGAGGCTCTATAAGAATACATAATAAGGAACTTCAAAAACGCATGTTCACATTGCTTGGGTTTACCGATAAAGAAGCACAAAATCAGTTCGGATTCCTGATGAATGCTTTTGAATACGGCGCCCCGCCGCATGGCGGTATTGCCCTTGGTTTCGACCGGCTTGTTGCCCTTTTCGGCGGCTCCGATTCCATCCGCGATTATATTGCCTTCCCAAAAAACAATGCAGGTAGAGATGTGATGATTGATTCGCCTTCGGAAATTTCTAAAGAGCAGTTGGATGAGTTAGGGTTGTGTATTCGTCAGACCACTGCGCGTAAGGCAATTCGCTAAGATCAGTGGTCAGACGAATGAGCGGAAAAAATTTTCGGATAACTACTTTTTTTGTATCTTTGTTTTACCAAAAAGAAAAATAAAACTTCAGATAATCAATAATGAAACTATCTGCTTATTTATTTTGGGATGTCGATCAACATAGCGTTGACTTTGATGTTCATTCGAAGTTTATTATTTCAAGAGTTTTAATGAAGGGCACGTTGGATGACTGGAATCAGATAAAAGATTACTACGGAAAAGATTTCATAAGAAAAGAAGTTATAAAGATAAAATACCTCGACAACCTGACCCTGAATTTTTGTAGCTCATATTTTAATATACCAAAATCTGAATTTAAATGCTCAAATACAAAGCAATCTATCCGGAAACATTGGAATTATTAAAAAAACTAATGAAGATTCCCGGACTTGATAATTTTTATCTTGTGGGAGGTACTTCGCTGGCGTTACGAATAGGCCATCGTATTTCAGTTGACCTGGATTTATTTTCTCATATTGAGTTTAGCACACAGGAATTAATATCTGAAATTGAAATTATAGGGTCAATGAAAATAATTGGCGAGGCAAGAAATACATTGAATGTGGTGATTGATGGAGTTGAAGTAGATATAATAAGGCACAATTATCCCCTTCTTGAAGAAATTAAGATTATAGACGGTTTGCGTTTAATTTCCAAAAAGGACATAGCCGCTATGAAATTGTCCGCAATTGCAAGGAGAGGCTCGAAAAAAGATTTTTACGATGTGTATTTTATTTTACAGGAATTTTCTACTGAGGAATTATTTGAGTTTTATAAACTGAAATATGAAAGTCGAGAGATGTTCCATCTTGTAAAAAGTCTTGTCTATTTTGGAGAAGCAGATTTAGAACCTGCGCCTGAAATGCTAATAGATGTTGACTGGAACAATGTTAAGAGTTTCTTTAATTCACTAGCTTTAAAATATTAGTGGTCAGACGAAAAAGCGGAAGTCAATCCCAGTTAAGTATCTTAAAAAAATCGAACTCTTCGGGATTTTTAACAAATTGCTTTGCTGCTTCGTAATCCCTTTCATAGATAAAATGCAGGTTGTTCCTGAGAACCAATTGTGATTTCTGGCAATTTATATCTACTAACCTGGGTTTTACTTTGCCGTTTTCATCTTCAACATCTTTCATGTATAATGGTGATATATCACCTTTAGGATCGGAAGTTACCATACATCCTGTTTTTCCCTTATCAAACAGTTGTTTCACACCTATGCCAAGAAGCGAACAGTATAACAGGTCGAAAGCCGTAGGAATAACACACCTTAATTCATATCCCAGCTCCACAGGGCGGCTTTTAACCTTTATATTCAGTTCCTTTAATTTCCGTTGAAGCAGCATGTTAAAAATATGTGCCTTGCTCACATTGCCTAATTCAGGATGTCCGTGATCATCGAAAGTAAAATTAATACCGGTCGCCTTTATCTCGGTATCGGTCATAAAATGAAAAACTCCCTCGCTGATGATGACTGCTCCATAGTTTATTCTTAGAATCTTGCGTTTAAGTATAGACGAAATAATAAGGTTAATTATTCTGTCGAAAGAAATCCTTGCCTTGTCGAACATTTCCGGAATAATGATCATCGGGTAATGACAGGCAGCCCCGATGCCAAATGCCAGGTGTCCGGCTTCACGCCCCATTGCCGAAACAACAAACCAATTACCGCTTGTACGCGCATCTTCATAAACAGTAGTTGCTATTTTAACACCTGTTTCTTTTGCAGTCTGGTAGCCAAATGTCGGCGATCCTTCTGGCAGCGGAAGGTCATTATCAATGGTTTTAGGAACATGAATATTCTGAATGCTGATGTTATTTTCAGAAAGGAACTTTGCGATCCGGTTGGCGGTGGAAGCCGTATCATCCCCACCGATTGTAACTAACAGCTTTACATTATTCTTCACGAAAAAATCGGTCCTGAATTCATTATTTTTAGGCTTATGCCGGCTCATTTTCAGGAATGAACCGCCCTGGTTCATAATTTTATCACAAGTAATAAAGTCGAACACAGTGACAGAAGGTTTATAGGCAAATAATCCTTTATAACCTTCATGGATTCCTATAACCTTGTATCCGTCTTTCAGAAAAACTTTTGCTATTGAGGCTATCACAGTATTGATGCCGGGCGCAGGCCCGCCACCTGTAAGAATGGCTATTGATTTTTTCATTATTCGGTTCATTTAAAATTTGTGGTAAAAATATAGATAAATTTTTATTTACAATTTTTTGGCTAAATAATATTTTTTTGTAATTTTGTTTTAAAATTATCAAATGAAACTTTTATTAACAATCCTGTTATTTTATGTTTTCGCTTTAACTTGCTTTTCCCAGAGCAGAGATATTCCATATTCTATTGAAGATCGTGATCGGCTTATCCGAACTGAAGAAAAAGTGAATTCACTCAGAAATGAAATGAATGCACTCAGAAATGAAATGAATGCAAAATTTGATAGCCAACAGCGACAAATAGACGATTTAAAAACCATGTTTATCTGGGGATTCGGTATTTTGATAACATTAATGCTGTTTAGTTTGGGCTATATAATTTGGGACAGGCGAACAGCATTAACACCAATGCGTGAAAAAACTCAATCTGTTTCCGAAAAGGTATTAATACTGGAAAAAGTACTGAAAGAAGAGGCTAAATCAAATATAAGGTTAGCTGAAATACTGCGTTCATACGGAATCTTATAATTTATTTCATAGCTTTTCAATCGCAATTACAATTAAGTGAAATTATCTGTTAGAATTATTACAACAACTTTACTAATTCTCTTTAGCCTGTTATTATTTGCTCAATCACCAAAGGCTTTTAATTACCAGGCTGTTGTAAGAGATACAACCGGTAATATTCTTTGCAATCAAAACATCTCGATACGGAGTTCTATTATTAAAGGAAGTCAATCGGGAATTGTAATTTATAGTGAAACCCATAGCGATACAACAAATCAATTCGGAATTATTTCACTTAATATAGGAAATGGAAATGTTATTTCAGGAACCTTTGATAGTATTAACTGGGGTAATGATAATTATTTTCTGAAAATCGAAATTGATGATACAGGTGGAACTAATTTTCAATACATGGGCACAACTCAATTACTTTCAGTGCCTTATGCCTTATATTCCGAAACTTCAGGAAACAACGATGATGGCGACTGGACACTTTCGTCTGATAACTTATATTCAAATGT
Source organism: Bacteroidales bacterium (assembly GCA_016783885.1). GTDB lineage: Bacteria > Bacteroidota > Bacteroidia > Bacteroidales > JAADJA01 > JAADJA01. Next base: position 7,963 of record JADHVR010000068.1, on the reverse strand, counting down.
TGCGGGCAATGTTGGAATTGATACCGTTAATCCTGTTGAGAAATTGCATATAAATGGCAATGCCCGAATTGAAGACACACTTATTTTCCCCGGATATTCAAATCAATCATGGCAAAGTCGCGGACAGTTTTTGATAGGTGAACGTGATATTAAAATCGGCTATCAAAATGATAACTATGGTAATATTCTTATCGGAAATAGTCTGTACGGAAAAACAATTTTTGATTTGAATATAACAGGCAATGGAAACATAGGTATCGGTACTGATGTTTTTCATGAGACTAACACAGGTGGTTCAAATGTTTGCCTTGGAATGTATTCGGGCTATAATCTTACTTCGGGAAATGATAATGTATTCCTCGGTTCATCTGCTGGAGAACATATTTCAACAGCATCGTTAACCACGTGCATAGGTAATCAAGCGGGCAACGGAAGAAATGGCGCACGAAGTATTTATATTGGCGATCGTGCCGGCTATGCATGGGGAGGAGGAGGTGATGACAATATTTTTATGGGTAACTATGCCGGGTTTAAATACGGCGCTACAAATTCCAGATGTATTTTTATCGGGAAATATGCAGGATATGATGTTAACAATGACGACAATATTTTTATTGGTCCTTTTGAAACAGGAAGAGATGCTGCCGGTTCAAAAAATATTTTCTTCGGATACCAGACAGGAAGAGGCTGGAACGGAAGTAATTTTTTACTTATTGATAACAAAAATGATAATAGCACACCATTTATAAAAGGTGATATGGAAAATGACGAACTGGAGTTTAATGCCGATGTTTCGGTTAAAGGTAATTTACAAGGTGATATTATTAAAATTGACTCTATTCTGAATCTTAAAGAAATATCAACTTATCCTGTAAGCCCATCTGAAGGCGACCTGATATATTATAATGATACCTTACGGTTTTATAATGGAACGGAATGGAAAAAGCTGTGGTAAAATAAAGTTTGCATTAAAATTACCTTGAGGTATTTTGTATTTAACAAATTGTATATATTTGTAAAATTCTTTTCTATAAGAATATCGCTTTCCTAAAGCGAAAAAATTATCAGGTTGTTTAATTAAAATATAATTTCATGAAGAATTATTATGTTGTATTATGTTTTCTAACGTTGGGCTTTTTATTTACAGAAATCAATGCTCAAATAAATTATACTGTTAAAAGAGGTGAACGTCCTCCCATTGACTTGCAGGCTTTACCTGATGATGCTTATGAAAAAGGAATTTTAAAAATTAAACTGGATGAATCATTTACAAAACAACTAGATGAAAATCCGGTTACACTGGATGAAAATAAAACTGTCCGTTTTAATATCGTCGGTATCGATCAGTTGAATCAACAATATGGTGCAAAGAATTTCAAAAAATTATTTGAGAGTAAGGCTTTTTCTTCAAAATTTTCCGAAAGGCATCGTGCATGGGGATTTCATCTTTGGTACACCTTGTATTTTGATGAAAAAACCGATATTAAGGAGCTGGTGAATGCTTATGAAAATCTCGCTGAAGTTACCATTGCAGAGCCTGAATATAAAAAAGAATTAATTGCTTCTGAACCAATAACCTTCCAAACAAAAATTAAGGGTGATGAACCGGCATCACCTCCGGTAGATTGGACTCCAAATGACCCGTCATACAATCAGCAGTGGCATTATCACAATACCGGACAACAAAGCGGCACCCCCGATGCGGATATTGATTTGCCGGAAGCCTGGGATATTGAAAGAGGGAATTCCAATGTAATTGTTTGTATTGAAGATGGTGGAGTTCAGTATGATCACCCGGATCTATCAGGTAACATGTGGTCGGGTTTAGGCTGGGATTTTGTTAATAATGATGCGACAATTGAGCCTCATTATCATGGTACACATGTTGCCGGAACAGTTGCAGCTGAAAGTAACAATGGAACCGGTGTTTCAGGTGTTGCCGGTGGTTCGGGCACAAATGACGGAGTACGATTAATGTCCTGTCAGGTTTTTACAAGTTCTTCCAGCGGAGGTTTTCATTTGGCACCCATTTATGCGGCTGATAATGGTGCATGTATTTCCCAAAACAGTTGGACCTATACATCACCGGATTCTTATGATCAGGCAGTATTGGATGCTATTGATTATTTTAATGCAAATGGTGGAGGTACTGCAATGCTAAATGGAGGAATAACAATTTTTGCGGCTGCCAATTACAATTCTTCCAACCATTATTATCCGGCCTATTACTCGGGTACTTTTTCAGTTGCAGCCACAAATAACCAGGATATTAAGTCATATTATTCCAATTATGGAACCTGGATTGATATTTCTGCACCAGGCGGTGAAACTTTTTATAATAATGACCCCCATGGTGTATACAGTACATATACCGGAAGTTCTTATTACTTCCTCCAGGGAACATCAATGGCTTGTCCCCACGCTTCGGGTGTAGCCGGTTTGATTGTTTCCTTGGCTTATGGCATCTTAACACCAACTAACGTTGCCAATATTATTAGCAGTACAACAGATGATCATTATGGGGTAAATCCGGGCTATATCGGACAACTTGGAACAGGGCGTCTGAATGCATACCAGGCTTTGCTTGAAACACAAACCTATCTGTCTAATCCACCGATTGCAGATTTTGAAGCCGATAATCTTGCTCCCGGCGTTGGACAAACAGTTACTTTTACCGACCTGTCAACGAATACCCCAACCTCATGGTCATGGACCTTCACCCCTTCAACAGTTACTTATGTCGGAGGTACAAATTCATCTTCACAAAATCCGCAGGTGCAATTTAATTCAGCAGGAGATTATACTGTTGAATTGACTGCAACTAATGCCGGCGGAAGCGATACAGAAACAAAAATTGATTATATTCATACTGAGTCACCGGGATTATGGACAGGCAATACCTCTGACTCCTGGTCAGTTACATCTAATTGGGACAATGGAAATGTGCCGGTAAACACAACAAATGTTGTTATCCCAACATCACCTGTTGGAGGCAATTATCCTGAAACCAACAGTGGAAGCGGAGCGGAATGTAATGATTTGACAATAGAAACGGGCGCACATTTATACATTCCGTCGAATAATACATTGACAGTTAACGGTACTTTAACCAATAATGCCGGAGTTACCGGACTGATTATTAAATCGGATAATACTGGAACAGGATCACTTATTCACACAACAAATAGCATTGATGCCACAGTTGAAAGATATTTAACTGAGATGAAATGGCATTTTATAGGGATGCCTGTAGAGAGCGAATTTGCCGGTGTATTTCATTTACCCGGAGGACACTCCGATATTTACCTTAGAACTCATATTGAATCTACAAATACCTGGGATGAATGGATCGTTCCCGTAACGACACCCCTTATTCAGGGACGAGGATATGAAACTTGGGTGGGAAATGCTACTTTCCACCAGGATGAAACAGTTGAGTTTAATGGTGTATTAAATGTCGGGAATTACACAACAGGAGCAGGTAACTTTTACGGTTTACAATATAACACAGGACGTGGGTTGAACCTGATCTGCAATCCTTATGCTTCAGCACTCGAAGCTGATATTGATACATGGTCGAAATATAAAATAGCAAATTCAGTATGGACATGGGCACCCGATCAGGGGAATTACGTTTATTGGAATGGCATAGACGGTGAAAATCGTTATGGTTGGGGAACATTAACCGGAGGTATTATTCCTTCCATGCAGGCATTTTTTGTTTTGGCAAACGGGGCAAATCCTTCCCTCACAATTCCTCAAAGCAACCGTGTACACAGCAACCAGGCTTATTATAAAGGAACATCAGGAATGTCTAATACAATTCGTCTGGATATTGAAGGCAACGGATATAGTGATGCAATTTTTATAAGATTTAATGAAAATGCTACCGATGCTTATGATTCTGATTTTGATGTGAAGAAGCTTTTTGGACTTGATGAAGCGCCACAGTTGTATTCCATTATTCCCGACGAGGTTCTTTCTATAAACTCATTAGCCGAACTGGAAGATTACAAGATTGTTAACATAGGATTTGAATGTGGTGTTCCTGAAATATTTACGATTGAAGCCAGCGAAATAGAAAGTTTTGGAAAATCAATAACAATTTATCTTGAAGACCTTAAAGAAGGGATAATACACAACCTTAGTGAAAACCCCTCTTATCCTTTTGTACATGAAATTGGAGATGATCCGAACAGGCTCCTGCTTCACTTTGGTGAGCCAAGCAGTATTGATGAAAATAATCAGTTTTCTGTCAGGATATATTCTAATGAAAATATAGTCTATATACAAAACCCTGAAAGTACAGATGGCGATATCATTATTTATGACATGTTGGGTCGGGAAATCATCAGAGAAAAAATAAAAAATAAAGATTTAATCAGGATCAAAGTAACACAGGGCACAGGGTATTACATAGTGAAAGTGCAATCGGATGGGCAGCTTGTTACAGAAAAGATAGTTATAAGATAATCACTGATCTTACGGATTTTATGCGCAGTAATAACGGATGGCTAATCAAAAAAAACATTCATTTATTTCCAAATGCAGCTAAATCATGTTTAATATAAAAACAAGTAGTTATGAAAAAATTACATTTATTTTTACCTTTTTTACTTTTAGTCTTATTTGTTAGTCAGACAGGTATAACCCAGGTTATTTCTTATCCTGATAGCTGGGGTAAGCAAGGAATTACTCTTCAAAAGCAAATTAAAGGAGGAGTCGAGGTTAATTATTCAATTACTGAATTTTCTTTTGAAGATTTGGATATTGATGGTGAACAATTAAAAACTATCAATGTGCCAGGAATTTTTCTTCCTAATAATGAAGGCGCACCTGATTTGCCAGGTACCGGGAAATATATAATTATTCCGCAAGGCTCTGAAGCTTCACTAAAAGTTATTGCCACAAGAACTGAAACAATAACTGATGTTGAAATTGCACCTGCTCCACGTATTCCTCTCGATACTGAAGATGGTCCTCTGCATTACGAAAAGGACATGAAGATATATTCCAAAGATGAATATTATCCGAAAGAGCCGGTTATTATATCAGAGAAAACCAATGTTCGGGGAGTTGATGTTGTAATGTTGGGTATCACCCCATTCCAATACAATCCGGTTTCTAAAGAATTAATTATTTACAGAGATATTCAGGTTGAAATAACTTATACGGATGGGAATGGTTATTTTGGAGAAAACAGGTTAAGGAGCAGGTGGTGGGATCCTATAATAAAGAATGCAGTATTAAATTATGAATCTTTACCTGAAATAGACTTCAATAAACCCTACAACAATAATTCGAAATCCCCGGATTATGAATATCTGATCATCACTCTTAATGATCCGGCTTTTCTTTCATGGGCTGATTCAATTAAGTTATTTCGAAACCTTCAAGGAATTAAAACAGGTGTAGTAACAACTACTGATGTAGGAGGTAACACGGTTACTGCAATTGAGAATTATGTTGATAATGCATATAATACCTGGGATGTTCCGCCTTCAGCAGTTTTATTATTGGCTGACTACAGTACAGGTGCAAGCGGCATTACCTCCCAAACCTATGCTCACCCTGCCCCATACCCTGATTTTGTTTCGGATAACCGGTTTGCCGATGTAACAGGCAATGATTTACCGGATATTGCTTTTGCAAGGATTACCGCAAATGATGCTTCTCAACTGGAAGTAATGATCACAAAATTCCTTGAGTATGAAAGAAACCCACCTACCAGCCCGGATTTTTATGATCATCCGATTACAGCACTTGGCTGGCAAACAACGCGATGGTTTCAGATCTGTTCAGAAGTAGTGGGTGGGTATTTAAAAAATGTACATGGTAAAAATCCTGTAAGGATTAATGCAGTTTATGACGGTAATCCAACTGTCGATCCATGGTCCACAGCTACCAATACCTCTACCGTTATAAATTATTTCGGACCATCAGGTTTGGGTTATATCCCGGCAACACCGCAGGAATTAGGCGGATTTTCCGGAGGTACTGGATCGGATGTAATAGATGCAATTAACAGTGGTTCATTCATGCTGCAACACAGAGATCATGGATCTTATACCGGTTGGGGTGAACCGGCTTTTAACTCTACCAGTATTAATTCATTGACTAATGTAAATAATAAACTACCTTACATCTTTTCGATCAACTGCCAGACAGGAGCATTTCATCGTGCAACTGAATGTTTTGCCGAAAAATTTCACCGACATACATCTGGCGGTCAAAACAGTGGAGCTCTGGGAATTATTGCTGCCACCGAAGTTTCTTATTCATTTGTTAATGATACTTATATGTGGGGTGTTATGGATAATATGTTCCCGGATTTTATGCCGGCTGAAACTACGACATTCCCTGTAAACTATGTAATGCCTGCTTTTGGAAATGCAGCCGGTAAACATTTCTTGTATCAATCCAGCTGGCCATACAATACAGGTGATAAATTAATCACTTACAGATTGTTCCATCATCATGGAGGTGCTTTTCTAACACTTTATACAGAAGTTCCTCAATATTTAACAGTTGTTCATGATCCGGTTCTTATAGCGGGTGCTACTACTTTTTCTGTTACTGCTAATGCAGGGACATTAATAGCACTTACAGTAAATGGTGAAATTATCGGAACAACTGATGGAACAGGTTCTGCGGTGGCAATTACAATTCCTGCTCAAAGTCCGGGTAATGTTATGGTTGTAACTGTTACAAAACAAAATTATTACCGTTATTCAGCAAATGTAAATATTGTTGCTGGTGGTGTTTATGCTGACTTTAGTGCTGATAACACAAATCCATGCACAGGTGGTTCGGTTACTTTCACCGATCTGTCTTTTGGAACAATAATATCCTGGAACTGGTCATTCCCGGGAGGGACACCAAATTCATATAACGGACAAAACCCTCCTGCTATTACTTATAATACTGCAGGGACTTATGATGTTTCTCTTACTATTTCAGATGGAACTGATAATGATACTGAAACAAAAACAGATTACATTACAGTTACTGATGTAGTTGCTGATTTTTCAGGAACACCTACTACGGTAATAGCTGGGAATACAGTTACATTTACCGATAATTCTTCCTGTGTCCCAACAACCTGGAATTGGACTTTCCCTGGTGGGACTCCGGGAACAGCAACAGGTCCTGGTCCCCATACCATCACTTACAATACTGGTGGCACTTATGATGTAACTTTGTTTATTAGTAATGGTTCAAATAATGACACTGAGACCAAAAACGATTATATAGAAGTTATTGATTGTTATACCGTTACTTTACCCTGGACAGAAGATTTTGAGGATGTCGGTCCTACTATAAACTTTACGGCTAATGAACCAAATATTAATGGCTCATGTAAATGGTCGTATGAGAAAACAGCAAATGGACGATTACAATTTAATGCTTACTATCATAATGGTTTACAAGGAGCAGCAGTGGATTGCACTCCAAACGGTACAATATCAATAAACCATCTAACTGCTACATTAAACCTTATTAATTATGCCTCTTCTTCTGACCTTGAATTATCATTCTGGCATAGAAATTATAGTGAAGAAAGCAATGCGAATGACAGGGTATGGATCAGGGGAAGCGATTCGGATACGTGGATAGAAATTTATAACTTGTATGATGATGATGCAAATTCAAATTGGGTTGAAGTAACCGGTCTGGATATTGATGCAGAAATTTCTGCTAATGGTCAATCCATTACTTCTACTTTTCAGTTGAGATTTGGGCAAGAAGATAACTATTCTTTTATAACTGATGGTAGAGTATTTGATGATATATCAATCACCGGTGCCGCATCAGGATTATGGACAGGAACCACTTCAACAGATTGGGGAACAACAACCAACTGGGATGACAGCAATATTCCTGTTGCAGGTATTGATGTTACAATTCCAACATCACCTACAGGAGGAAACTATCCTGAAACAAACTCGGGTGCAGGGGCAGA
>JADHVR010000150.1 GCA_016783885.1 Bacteroidales bacterium | reverse complement strand
TATTTAATTGGCTGATAGAAAAGACAGATATACAAAGAGCATCAAAGGTCAGATCAACAAAAGGGCTTTTGGTTCATGTGTTTGGTAAGATCGCTGCTGCTTTCATTAATCTAATATTTAACTCTTGATTCGCATTATTTAATAAAAAGAAAGGTAAAGTTGAAATGTCACCATAAAAGTTTTATTGCTTATGAAATAAAATAGTTCCAAATAGGATAATCCTATTTTTTAATGGAATAAAAGGATTTAACTGAGATCACAAATACTTCGGAAGTTTTTTTTCTTACTTTCGCAAACTTTAAAATCACAAATCTAAAATCGCAAATTGAAATGGTGGAGTATAATCATAGAGAAATAGAGGAAAAGTGGCAAAAATTCTGGGCGAAGAATAAAACTTTTAAATGTGAAGCTGACCACAGTAAACCAAAATACTATGTGCTGGATATGTTCCCATATCCTTCAGGAACGGGTTTGCATGTGGGTCATCCCTTAGGGTATATTGCCTCTGATATTTATTCAAGATATAAAAGGCTGAAAGGATTCAACGTGCTTCACCCGATGGGCTTTGATGCTCATGGTTTGCCGGCAGAACAACATGCTATTGATACAGGTACACATCCTTCGATTACTACCGATAAAAACATAAAAAGATATCGCGAACAGCTTGACAGAATTGGATTTTCTTACGATTGGGACCGTGAAGTCAGGACTTCCGATCCGAAATATTATAAATGGACACAATGGACATTTATTCAGCTTTTCAAACACTGGTATAATAAAAAGACTGACAAAGCTGAATTGATTGAAGACCTGGTAAAAGAATTTGAAACAAAAGGCAATGCTGAAACAGATGCTGTTGTAACGCCATATTGGTATAAATCAATAAACAAAAACCTCTTCCCGTTTGAGGAAGACCGGGAGGGTATATTCACGGCAGACGAATGGAAAGACATGACGGAAAAGCAAAAGCAGGAAATGCTGATGAATTATCGTTTGGCTTATCTTTCGGACACAATGGTTAATTGGTGCTCTGCACTTGGAACTGTTTTAGCCAACGATGAAGTAAAAGACTGTTTTTCAGAAAGAGGCGGACATCCGGTAGAAAGAAAATTAATGAAACAATGGTCGCTCAGGGTTTCTGCTTATGCTCAGCGTTTGCTGGACGGACTGGACAAGATCGACTGGTTTGAATCATTGAAAGAAATGCAACGGTATTGGATAGGACGTTCAGAGGGAGGTGCAGTATTTTTTATAATCAAAGGTTTTGAAGATAAACTGGAAGTGTTTACAACCCGCCCCGATACACTTTGGGGTGCAACATTTATGGTTCTTGCACCGGAACACGAATTGGTTGAAAAGATCACAACTCCCGACAGAAAAGAAGCTGTGATGAAATACGTGGAATGCGCTAAGAATCGTTCGGAGCGCGAAAGGCAGGCTGAAACGAAAAAGATAACCGGTGAATTTACCGGAGCTTATGGAATCAATCCTGTAAATGGAGAAAAAATTCCCATCTGGATTGCCGATTATGTACTTACCGGTTATGGAACAGGAGCCATCATGGCTGTTCCTGCACACGACAGCCGCGATTTTGCTTTTGCCAGGCATTTTAATTTACCCATTATCCAGGTGGTGGTCAAAGAAGGCGAACAACCGACTGATACGCAAACATGGGAGGATTCTTATGACTCGAAAGAAGGAAAGATGATCAACTCCGGATTTATCAACGGATTGGATGTGAAGGATGCTATAAAATCTACTATCAAATATCTTGAGGAAAATGAATTAGGTTACGATACGGTGAACTACCGTTTGCGCGATGCTATCTTTAGCCGGCAACGATATTGGGGTGAACCTTTCCCAATCTATTATAAAGATGGAATGCCGTATGCATTAGATGAAAATAAACTTCCGCTGGAATTACCGGAGGTGGATAAATATTTACCGACAGAAACCGGCGAACCGCCACTTGCCAGAGCCGAGAATTGGGTAACAGAAGATGGTTATCCGCTTGAAACTAACACCATGCCCGGTTTTGCAGGTTCGAGCGGTTATTACCTGCGTTATATGGATTCGCGGAATGAAAAAGAATATTTTTCCAGAGAAGCCAACGAATACTGGCGTGATATTGACTTATACCTTGGTGGTGATGAACATGCCACCGGGCACCTGATCTATGCGCGGTTCTGGAATATGTTTCTTTATGACCTGGGTTTGGTTTGCGAGGAAGAACCTTTTAAAAAGCTCATTAATCAGGGAAAAATACAAGGTATAAGTAATATAGCAAACGTAGTAAATATTGAGTCTGTTTCTCATTCAATTGAACTATTTCGACCTCCAGAAGATATAAATAAAATAATAACTTACATTTTACCTCCTGAAATTTCCTTACCTAATTGTTTATCCATTCGCATGCCTATTGAATTTATAAATTTTGAAAACGGGAAATACTTTCTAACTGAATCTAATTTGAAAAAGATAAAATTAAAATATCCAAAATATAACAATTACGAAATAGCTTCACATGAAGATATAGAAGACACTTGGAAATTTTTTTATAATGAACCATTTGATGATTATACCAAAGCCTATTTTATTAACAAAGAGGTTGAGCTAAAGCCTCTAGTTGAAAAAATGTCCAAAACTTTTTATAATGTCATCAATCCAGATGATTTAATTGAAAAGTATGGTGCTGATACTTTCAGAATGTACGAAATGTTCCTTGGTCCGCTTGAAAATCATAAGCCGTGGGATACGAAAGGTATTGAAGGTGTTTACAGGTTTATAAAAAAATTGTGGAGATTGTTTTACGACGAAAAGGGCAAACTCATTGTGATTGATGATAAGCCGAATGAAAAAGAATTGAAAGTTTTACATCAAACCATCAGGAAAATACAGGAAGACATCGAGCGGTTCTCATTCAATACGGCTGTGAGCCAGTTTATGATATGTGTGAATGAACTTACCGATTTGAAATGTCATAAAAAAGAAATCCTCGAAAAACTAATTGTCCTGCTCTCTCCTTATGCCCCGCATATTGCCGAGGAATTATGGTCTGTGCTTGGCAACGAACCAGGTATTTCTTATGTCGCATTTACTGAATTTAATGAAGAATATATCAAAGAAAATACTTTTGAATATCCGGTATCGTTTAATGGTAAAATGCGTTTTAAGCTTGAACTGCCGGTTGATATGTCGAAAGATGATATAGAAAAGGCAGTTCTTGCAGAAGAAAAGTCGCAAAAATACATTGCCGGTAAACAGGTGCGAAAAGTAATCGTAGTTCCGAAAAAAATAATAAATGTAGTGGTTTGACAGTTAATTAAAGATCTTCCGGAGTTCACCGAACATGGAAGATTCTGTGATTTAATTATTTATGAAAAAATTTTTCTTTTTAATAATATTAATCTTTAACGTTTTTATCCTTTCCGTAGCTCAGGAAAGTGTGAAAATAGTAAACAATGAAGCATTTAAAGAAGGCGAAAAGCTGCAGTTCAGGTTTTATTATGATGCCTGGCTGACAGGTAAGGTAACTGCAGGTCTCGGTGTAATAGAAGTTAAGGATACAGATCGTAAGTTTTACGGAAGGAATGTTTACCATCTCAAAGCCAAAGGTTGGTCAAAAGGGGTCTTTAACTGGTTTTTCAAGGTTGATGATCAGTTCGACTCATACATAGACAAAGAATTTTTAGCGCCTCACTTTTTTGTCCGCCGGACAAGGGAAGGAGGGTATAAAAAATATGACGAATATTATTTCAACCAATCGGAGAACTATGTTGTTACACGCACTGATTCTATGGCTGTTCCACCATTTATTCAGGATTTTATTTCGGCTGTTTATTATGCCCGTATCTTAGATTTTTCAGAACTTAAAATTGGCGACCATATTCCGATAAATTTTTTCATTGACGATTCGGTTTATACTTCAGTAATAAAATACGAAGGGAAAGAGAATATTAAAATAGAACTCGGTGTATTCCGGTGTTTACGTTTTAAGCCTATGATGGCAACCGGGGAAGTTTTCGCAGAAAAATACCCGATGACACTTTGGGTTACTGATGATAAAAACCATATCCCTGTTTTGGCAAAATCCGCTGTAATAGTCGGTAATTTAAAAGGGGAACTAATGAAGTTTGAAGGGCTTGCAAATCCGCTGACTTCAAAGTTGGAATGAAAATTTGAATATTTTTGAGGTATGGCTAAAGAATTGAAAATATTAGCCGATTACAGGGAGTTCCAGTCAGGGATTCCAACTTTGCTTCTGAACAAGCAGATAGAAATAACTCTTAAAACCCTCGAAGCGGGAGATTACCTGATCAATGACCAAATTCTGGTTGAAAGGAAAACAAAGGAAGATTTTGTTTTGTCGCTTATGAATAACCGCCTGTTTAACCAATGCTTGAAGCTAAAACGAAGTTTGAAGTATCCCTTGCTTATAATCGAAGGAAATCCATATAATACAAACCATAAGATCAATCGTCAGGCTGTGAAAGGTGCGTTGCTGTCGGTTTCGGTTGCCTGGCAGATACCTGTATTTTTTTCAAAAAATGCCGAGGAAACCGCTGATATTTTAATTATGGCAGGGAAACAAATGCTGCAAGAAAAAATGCTCATTCTCCGAAAAGGTTACAAACCTAAAAAACAAAAGAATCATCAGCTTTATTTTTTGCAGGGGCTTCCGGCAGTAGGCCCTTCGCTCGCTTATCGTCTGTTGCTACATTTTGGGTCAATTGAGAAAATAATGAAAGCCACAGAAAAACGGCTTATGAAAGTTGATGGGATTGGTAAAACAAATGCCCGGAAAATAGTTGACTTTATTGGAATGAAGTTTTAAAATTTGTTTTTCAACTTTCTATTGTTATTTTTTTGGTTTTTTGTTCATTAGTATATTTGCATAAAAACAAAACACAATAATTATGAAACCGAAAATAATTATCCTTTTATTTACATTTTTAGTTGCCGTAAATTTTAACCTTAAGGCATGGACATCCTCCAATGAAGGAGTAGCTTGTACTATGGACACGCTTGTAATTTTAAGTGATGACATTAGTTATAACTCAATTGACGAGATGTATGAAGTGGATTGTGATATAGTTATTTTGGAAAATGATACTTTAAATAATAATTACCCAAACCCATTCTCTCAATATACAACCATTAAATTTGAAGTAAAGAATCCAAATACCATTGTCAATTTGTTTATTTACGATTCAAATGGAAACAAAGTAAACGAAGGCATTTATTTCTATTCTTTAATAGTAAATAATAAAATAATTTCAACAAAAAAACTTATATTTGTACAGTAATACAAAAACAATAGTTATGAAAAACCAAATACTATTTATTGTCTTATTTCTTGCCTCTTGGCTCTTATATCCTAGAGTTTATAGCCAAATTACCCGAGGCGCACAG
>JADHVR010000149.1 GCA_016783885.1 Bacteroidales bacterium | reverse complement strand
TGATCCGGGTATCGGTGGAGGCGCTGGTGCTGCACCTGTTGGTGGAGGCGCTCCAATTGGCGGTGGATTGTTAATTATGCTTTCTCTCGCCATTGGCTATGGAACCAAGAAAATCTATGATGCACGTAAAAAAGTTTTAGACTAAAAAACGACATCTTAGATTAATACTTAAAGTAAAAGCTTTATCCCGAAAGTTCGGGATAAGGCTTTTTTTATAGTGCCCCTTAGCCCTTAGCTCTTTCGGATTTAAGCGAAAGCAATGTGGGTTGGCAATCCGAAAGCTGATATTAATAGGATTTGTAATCCTTTCCGCTCATTCATTTGACGAATACGCAAAATTAAATTTTTCCCTTATTAAATTTTAATTTCCTCTGTCCGAAGACTTTATCTACAAAAAATACGTAATTTCCCGCAGTGATTTTACGTATTTTCCCGCATAAAAATTGGGTATTTTCCCTGATTTTTTTTCCATTTCATGTATTTAAATTTGCATGGAGAATTAAAATAATTAGGTTAATTAATGTACTGGATTCTTAATTTTTTCGGTAAATCTTTTTATAATAAAAACAAATTATTATGAAAAAATTAAAACTCTACAAATTAACAATGCTGCTTATAGCATTAACATTGAGTGCGAGTTTATTCGCCCAAAACAACTGCCTGGATTTTGATGGGGATAATGATTATGTTAAAACCACTAGTGCTTTGGATTTAGATGGACCAGGTAATGATATTACTCTGGAGGCATGGATATATATTGAATCCTTTCCATCAGATGATTATGATATATCAAGCATTATTGGTATGGAGGATGGTACTAATGGTACTGCCCTACTTCGATTAGGTGATCCTGGTGAAAACTTAGCAAAAAACAAGCTTCAATTTGTTTTGGCTTTTGATAATTCCGGTACACCCACACAAAACAAACTGAATGGATCAACAGCCCTAAGTACCAATACATGGTATCATGTTGCTGCTACTTTTGATTTTAGCACTCTTGATGGATATATATATATTAATGGAGTACAGGATGCTCATGCCTATTTAGGATATAAGAATGATTTTATCGCAAATGATTATTTTTACATAGGAGCAATATCTTCAACGCCTGAACGCTTTTTTGACGGAAAAATTGATGAAGTACGAGTTTGGAACACCCCTCGTACACAAGCCGAGTTACGTGCTAATATGTACAAAGAACTTGCCGGAACCGAAACGGATTTAGTAGCTTATTACAAGCTTAATGAAACAAGCAACACAACAGCTGATAACGCTGAAGGAACAGCAACATATGATGGCACCTTATACAATATGGATAATGCCGATTGGGTAACCTCAGCAGCCTTTGCCGGCCCAAAAAACTGCTTGGATTTCGATGGAGGTTTGCAAAGTGGAAGTCCTGATTATGCTTATAAAACTTCAAATGTTACATCAGTAACAGATAATTTTACTTTAATGGCATGGTTTAAAGCAGATGTTGTAACCAGTGGATCTAATTGGCGATGTATTGCTTATAACGGAGATGACGGCGGCGGCTGGGGAATTGGTATCACCAACAGCAAAGTGGCAGGGTTATTTGGTGTTACAGCATGGCAGATAACTGATGAGGTGTTAACTGTTGGGAATTGGTATCACATAACCATGCGAAGAAGCAGCGGTACTGTTCAGTTTTTTCTAAATGGAGAATTATTAAGCTATTCCAATACAACTGCACCACTTACACCAAATGCAAATTTTACTATTGGAAATATGTATGCTGACGATGGTTCGACTTTATACACTGATTCTTTCGATGGGCAAATTGATGAAGTCAGAGTATATGATGCGGCTCTTACTGATCAACAAATTAGAGAAAGCATGTGTAATACTCTTGAGGGTGACGAGACTAATTTGGTAGCATATTACAATTTTGATAATAGTACAGGAACAACACTTCAGGCTTTTGATGGAAGTACTACTAACGACCTCACCCTTGTAAATATGAGCAATGATGACTGGGTAAGCTCAACTGCCTTTAATACTTGGTTAAACACTGATTATGGTAGTTGGTCAGAAAATACCAACTGGAGTGATGGTGCTGTGCCTACCTCAACCGACAACATAGGAATAACAAATTATTCAGGCGGAAGCCTACCAACAATAACCAGCGCTGCAACTTGTAACAATTTAGTAATTGGGAATGGCGCAACATTAACATTTGATTATACCGGCTCGCATACCATTCATGGTTCTGCTTTTGTAATCGGGCGCTCTGATATAAAAAACGGTAATTTACTAACCATAACCAAATCACTATACATTTTACCCTTATCAACTCTTAATGTTGATCCCGGGGGACAGCTTACAATAGGCAATAAACTGGATATCTGGGCAACCGGAACTTGTACTGTAAACTCGGATGCAGATGGTACGGGCTCCCTCATTGTTTCAGGAACTGCCACAGGAAACGTTACAGTCCAACGCTTTCTCACACATGACAAATGGCATTATATATCCGGTCAAACCAATATTTCAGGAAATTTCAGTGGATTGACTATGGGACTGACAGGCGGAGCAAATAACGACCAGTTTTATCGCTGGGAAGAAAGTTTAGATTGGGGAGGAAATATCGGTAACTGGGTTGATATTTTAAATGGCCCTAATGGCAATGATCCTACAATGGGTAGCGAAGGATTTGTTGATTGTAAAGGTTATGCAATCAATTATATTACAACAGATAAAACTTTAAGTCTTAGCGGAGTACCATACACTTCGAACCAAAGCATTAATATTACAAAAACAACAAATAGCACTTCAGAAGGCTGGAATTTAATTGGTAATCCTTTTTGCTCAACAATTGCGGCAAACAATAATGCAGATGCAAACAGTTTTTTAAGTACTAACAGTAGTGTGTTTGATGACACTTATTCAGGTATATATTTATGGAATGAACAGGCAGGTTACCAGGGTAACAGAAATGATTATATAACAATTTCAAATGCAGAAGCTGCTAAATATTTAGAAGTAGGACAGGCATTTATGGTTTGTGCAAAAAATGAAGGACCTACAGCTTTACCTTTAAATACAAATATGCGAAAGCATGGAACAGCTACTTTTTATAAAAATTCGAAGCAAGGAGAAGTATCACGATTTTATATGAGTGTCGAAAACAATGATGGACTTTATAACGAAATACTAATAGCCTTCATCGAAGGAATGACAAATGGCCTCGATATCTCTTATGATGTCGGAAAACTTAAAGGAAATCCAAATATCGCATTTTATTCCATTTTGGTTGAAGATAATGGTTCTGACTTTGCCCATCAGGCATTGCCCCTGTTAGGTGAAGAAAAAGAAGAAGTAAAAATAGGAATAGATGTAAGTGAGGCAGGTGATTATAATTTCAAATTAACAGATTCGGAAAACTTCGATGAAACAATAAGTATAAAATTAGAAGATAAAGAAACCGGTGAATTAATTGATTTCAGTGAGATTGAAGAATATTCATTCAATATTAGTCAAGCAGGTGAAATACGAGAGCGGTTTGTTTTACATTTTAAGTCAACAGTGGGAATTGAAGAACAAGACCGGGAAAACGAAAATATCCGCTTTTATGTTTATGATAATAAACTTTATATAATTGATGAAGAATTAAAAAACGGAACAATTCAGTTATTCAACATGCTTGGTCAGCCTGTAATGGAAAAAAGATATTCCGGTCAGATCAGCACAATTGACCTTAATTTACCGACAGGTTATTATTTTGTAAGAATTATTACGGATAAAACGTCAATAAGCGGGAAAATATATGTAAAATAAAAAACTATGAAAAACATTTTAAAAATATTATCAATCGGTTTAATAATCACAGTTGCAACACTTTTAACAACAACAGTAAAAGCAGACGCACCACCCCCGCCACCCGGACATGGAGAAACAGGAAATACTCCCGGCGGCGGAGGTGCAACAATAGGTGGTGGTCTGATTATTATGCTGGCTCTTGGAATTGGTTATGGAACCAGGAAAATCTATGATGCACGCAGAATAGTATTAGACTAAGGTACGGCGTTCGACCCGGCTCTTTCGGATTTATGCGCATGAATCAGGGATGGCTAATCCGAAAGTTGATATGATAGGATTTGTAATCCTTATTTTTCGACCTTTCAGGACTCCATCGCTTTAGACCCCGCCGACCTGAAAGGGCAAGTAAGCCTGCGCGAAGAGGTTTGGCGAATACATAAAAAAGGGCAGTTCTTTTCAGACTGCCCTTTTTTGATAAAAGAAAGAAACTCAGGTTATTTTGTCTTAACAAATTTCTTCACCATCATTCCGCCGTTTTCGCCTGTAAATTGAACATTATAAAAACCCTCCCGTAAAGCGGCAGTATTTAATCTAATCAATTGTTTTCCCGGTTCGAGCCTTATATTTGAAGTATAAACCACCTGTCCGATCTGGTTGAAAATATATACCGTTACATTCGAATTTTCGTTAATCGTAACTTCAATATTAGCATTATCAGAAACAGGATTCGGATAAACTTCTCCTACAGATGAAATAATTTGCATATTGTTGTCAACTGAAAGATAAGCGCTGCTTCCTTTTACAAAGAACTCAACGTTTATGGTTTGATTTTCCTCATCAAGGACAACAGTTGCAATTTCCGAATTTACTCCCGGCATTTCCACTTTTAGCTTATATGTTCCGTAAGCCAGGCTTTCAAATTCAAATAAGCCTTGTTCATTGCTTTGAATATAAGTAATGGCATTTTCATTTTCGTCCATTAACACAATTGTTATGTTTTCGCCCGGTCCGCCTTTACCATCGTCAAAGCTGACAGTTCCGCTGATATTTCCCGGTCCCGGATTAGACATACCAATAGGTATCAGGTTAATATCATAGGGATTGTTAGGATTGCCCAATACAATCACTGTGGCGTCGAACCAGAACAAAGCATCACCGTAATAAGTCGGGAAATAATTCAGGAAGTACTGTGATTGCGGAGTTAACCCTGCAACCATATAGTAGTCGCCATCAGGAACATCTTCAAAGAAATATGTTCCTGTTCCGGGTTCTGTCATTGTAAAATCATAAATAAACGAACCATTAACGTCCAATCCGAACAAACCGACCAATGCATAATCGGCAGGTGTATTCTCCATATAAATAGTACCGAATAATTCATGTCCCATTTGACCTCCGAGGAAAATCTCCTGGCATGACTCAGCTACACAGCTATCTCCCGCCGGTGTATATGAATATGTTGTCAGGCAAACTGTAAATACATTTCCCATTGTCGGATCGAATGTATGAGTAACTTGCTGTCCGTAGTCTATATTTCCATCTCCGAAATCCCAAATCCATTCGTTAGCAGGATATGGTAATGATTCACCATAGAAATCATACGTGAAATTATTAGATGATTCGTACCAGAACCAGTTTTCGCAATCGCCTCCCTGGTTGCCTACCCAAACTTCCTGCATAGAAGTGGCAATACAAGTATCGGCAGTACCCGGAATATATGATATTGTTGTTAATGTTACCATGAACACATCCCCGGCATTCGGATCATAAGTGTGTGTTATTGTTTGACCGTTACCGG
>JADHVR010000148.1 GCA_016783885.1 Bacteroidales bacterium | reverse complement strand
CCATAGAGTAATATTATCTGAAAACATAATATAGTGATTCACTCCATCTATTCGGGAAAGCATTGCATAATGACCGTCAATTTTTTTTGGAAAAAGAGCAAAGTTTTTATTTCTGATACATTCCCCGTGCAGAGGTAGGTTTTTAAAATGATAAAAATCTTTTGTTTCAATAAGTTTAGGAAGAATTGTGTAACCATCGTATGCTGTGTAAGTTGCATAATAAATTGTTTCTCTGTTATCTTCGGTAAACTTTACGAATCGGGCATCTTCAATTCCGTTACTTTCAGTACTGGAAACCGGAAATATAGTTCTCTCTGAAATATCAGTATCCTGAGAAAACACACTTTCGTAATGTGACTTTGCAAGCCACATCATTTGTTTAAGCGTCTTTAACTGGTCAAGGTTTAACTTTTTTGTTTCTTTTGTTTTTTCTATTGTTTCTTTTAGTTCTGTATAATAAAAATAATCACCGAGTCCGTCGAGAATTTTAGCTGATATGTCATTGATTATATCGTGTTCGTGGAGAATCATAAGAAATTCCTTTTTGTCATACGTGTGTCTTTTAATAATTTCAGCTTCACTTATATAATTACCCTGAGGGTCAAAATGCAGGTTGCAATCCTTATCTATTATACCTCTCCTGAAAACTATCGATGAGATATGACTTTCCCCTGTTGCCCTGAAACTCACAATGATTCTCTTTTGTCCTTCTTCAAGTTCATTTTGATCCGGATGTTCCACAATAGATGGGTTAAATAAGGCTGCTGATTCAATGGAATACTCCATCGTAAAGTATGAACCGATTAAGAGTCTTTTCGTTTGAGACATTTTTTCATGGCTTCCCGCTAATTCATTTATGTAATGAATTACTTTCGTAAAATTAATCAGGAAAATCTTTGTTATATTTCTGTGACGTTTTGCAAATTCCCTTAAAACCAGATTGAGTGAAGTTTCAGTTTCATCCTCACTCATATCAAGTATTTTTTGTATAATTGATTTTGCTTTTATTTCTTTGTGATCAAAAAACCTTGTAATGACCCTTTTTGGATCAGGGTATATCCGGTCTCTTTGTCTGTCGACGGTAATTCTCATAATTACAAATTTTAAACGTTAATTTAGTTTTTCATTATCATAATTAAAATGAAAATATTTAAATGCTAAGTATTTTATCCACATCTGTCCAAAATATTCTTATTAATAATATAAATACTTTTGGAATTAAGATGCATTCAACTTGTCAGATAGTGATGGATTCCCAATAAATCACCGTAATCAAACTCATCCCACTTTAATTCCCCCTTCTCTTACAAAGAGAAGGGGGTTAGGGGGTTGAGTTCAATAAGAATCAAAAAGAGTTTTTTTATTTTATAATTAAATTTGTTCTGTTAATTAAAACTTATCTTGGACAGAATTGATTTTCCCAGTTACATTTTAAGAAACCCGGGGATTATATTAAAGAATTAGGAATGAATCGAACAAGAGAAACCATAAATGCCCATGCATAATACATCAAGGTTCCCCGATGAATCAGGGCAGGCATACCACCGCGTAGCTTGTCTGCCGCCAGTCAGTGAAGTCAATCCACGTTATAACCCGCCAAAAAACTTTGGCGGGCAGGCAGCACTACCAATACCCTGCCCAAAAAAGAGTTGGCGTGCAAGCACCAAATAAATAAACTTCCCGTTGTTGGTGTTATTCACCAATAACAAAGCCACGTTAGGCATAACACGCCAAGAAAATGACTTCAATCTTGTATTTGAAAGAGATAAATTTATAAATACGTTAATGCATTGCGCCTGCCTGTAGGTAGACAGGTTTAACGGGAAGTTGTACAACTATCTTTTTCTGCAAGGGCTATTTTGTTTTGTAACTTTCTCTTCTCATCTAACACAACAAAAAGAAGAAACAATCTATTAATCTTAGATAATCCATAATACTAAATACGTTTATGTGCCACCTTAATTATCCCATGTAGCAGTGTGTTTTATCAATGTCTGATATCTTTTCCAAAACTCAGGTAAGCATTTTATTTTCGATGCTCCGACTTCTTCTAATTTTTGTAATTGCTCTTCTTTCGTACCTGATTTAGAGTTGATGATCTTCTCAGCTGATTCAAATAATTTCCTGTAATCAGCAACATCTGATTTTGTAGCATCCACGTACCAATATAGAAGCTCCAACTCTATCGCAAATTCAGATTCTTTTTCTGCTATAACCTTATTCAAAGAATCAGCTTCTTGATTCAAGGAATTTAATTGAAATATCATTTCATTTTTCCTCATCATTCCTTCATCCATTTGTTTTTGCCACTCTTCTTCGCTATATTCTTGGTCAGTCTGTGCAAACAAAATCAAATTAATACTAAAAGCAAATAACAATACTAATACTAAAAATTTATTATGTTTCATTTTTAAAATCTCCTTCATAAGATTTGTTAAATTATAAATAACTAGAGATTAAGGGCACCTCTCTTTTACTTCTGCAAAATCTTTTAAAACCATTGTAATCTTTTCATCAAGCGCTACAATTCGTTCTTTCAATTTAGAATTATCTTCTTGCTTTGCTTTAACTTGAGATTCAAGTAATTTTACTTCATCCTTTAAATCCTGTAGTTGAGTGCTTTCATGAACAGGACTGCAACTTTCAAATATTCCGATAATAAAAGTTGAAATAATCATTATCGAGAATAGGTTTAGTATTTTTCTCACAATTTTTCTCCCAAATTTTATTTATAAAAAATTTTAAATTATTTACATGGACTATAAAGCTTTAACTTACGTCTAAAAATACTTTATTTAAATTTTGAAAAAAAACTAAAAAAAAATATCTTAGTATTCTGAAAAAAAAGTCTTACTTATCGACCTATTAGTATAACAGAGAGAGAGAGGAAAAAAAACAATGAAAGGCCTGCCTGCTGCAGGCAGGCATAACATGATAAGGTCTGTATCGAGCACGGTCTGTCACCTGACTAACGTCAGGTTATCAGGTAAAATTAAAGAAGTCAACTCAGGTAATAACAGCACTAACAATGCCATAAAAAAATAACATTAATCCTCTTTCGTTATCATTGAATTTCTTCATTAAAATCATTAAGTAATAACATACACATCGAAAAATATTGAACAGACCATAGACTCTTAATTGTAATATTTAATTCATAATTTTAATAATTACAAATCAACTCGTCCCATGAGTTTTAGAAGGGGAGGATAATTCAATGAAACAAATTATTTACTGCTTAATCCTGTTTGCTGTTGTTTCTTTTATGATATTTTCTTGCTCAAAGAGTATTGACCATTCAGATGCAAATTATGTCGCAGGAGAAGAAGCCTTAGTCAATAAAGATTATAAGAAAGCTTCCGAGCATTTCGAAAATTATATGAAAGAATATCCCAAAGATGCATCAGCCTATCTCTACTGTGGATTTGCTCATTACTTCATGCAGGAGTACTACAAAGGAATAAATGATTTCACAACCGCAATAGAACTCGATCCCGATTACGCTGATAGTTATAACGGGAGAGCAAAATCTTATTATGAAATCGGTGTCTTCGATAAAGCCATTAACGATTGGGAGAAGTGCCTTGATCTGGGATGTGAAAATCCGGAAGAGACAAAGAAAAATATCGAAGACGCTAAAAGACGATCTTTATAAGCAGTCCCACTTAAAAAGAATCCTTGATACAATATTTAAACCTTGTCTTGTATAAGACGAGGTTTTGCTTTTTTAAAAATTCTGACATAGATAAGTCAGAAATTACAATCAACAAATTACAAATAACAAACAAATTACAAATGACAATTTCAAAAATCCAAAAATGTTTTAGCCATTGTAATTTTGGATTTGGATTTTATTTGTTTTTTGGTATTTGCTATTTGTGATTTCCTATTCAAAAATAGGAAACTCAAAATTAATATTTCAACAATATTAAGTGCTTTAATAAGTAAGTAACAATATTTATTTCAAATTGTTATTGTTGTAATAATTTTGGGGCGAATAAAATTCAAATATATAGTAATTGCCGCCGCAATTATAGTGATGGTGGTCCTGAAGTACTTCTTCGGCATAACAAATCTATGGGTATATGGAATTGTGATAGCTCTTGCAATTATTATAACACAATATTACAGAAAAAAACAAAGCACTGCTAAGAAGTTAGATACTATCGAAGAATACAACCAGCTTGTTAAAAGCAACCCCGATGATCCCAATGCATATTTCTACCGCGCCCAGGCTTACCTGACAAAATTCAGAACAGAAGAAAACAGCGTCAAGATTGCTGAAAAAGATTTGTCAAGAACTATTAAATTAAATCCTGACTATGCCAGTGCATATAAGTCAAGGGGATTTCTTCATCTCAGCAATAATGATCACAAAAAAGCAATCTCAGACTTTACGAAAGCAATCCAGCTTGATCCTGAATCACCTCACGCATATTATTCCCGTGCGGTTGCTAATACACAATTAAAATATTTCAAAAACGCTCTCAACGATTATGAAAAAGTTATAGAAATAAATCCTGATAACGCTGAAGCTCACAGGAATAAAGGACACATATTATTTAAATTGAAAAAATATTCACCCGCTATAAAAGAGTGGGAACATTCTATAAAACTCAAACCAAATTTAGAAACCGAAATAAAACCTTTAATAGAAGGAACGAAAAGGAAATTAAACCAACTATGAAAAAACTGTTTTTACTGTTACTCACCTTTACTGTAGCCTTTTCACTTTTTAAGAACTCATACTCACAAGACACCGTAAAGATAATGACGTACAACTTGCTTTTCTATAATCTGAATAATGACCCAAGGGATTATTATTTCCGAAAAACAATATTAGCAACACAGCCTGATATTATCGTCGTCCAGGAAATCGAATTCCAGAATGTTGTAAACAATTTTTTGAATAGAGTGTTGAATTATTATACTCCGGGTTTATACAAAGCCGGTACATTTATCGATGGTCCAAGTCTTGACAGGGCATTATATTATAAACAATCCAAGTTTAATTTTGTAATAAACTCCCCCATTTCAACTCCGGGAGGACGAGACATCAACGCTTTTATAGTACAACATATTCCAACCAACAAACAATTGATACTTTTTGGTCTGCATCTAAAAGCCGGTAGTTATCCGTCGAATATGGAACAAAGAATTGCAGAAGTTAATGCACTGCGAGGATTTACTAACACTTTAAATCCCGGAACAGATTTTATCGCTTTAGGAGATTTTAATATATACAACTCTTACGAAATTGCATATCAAAATCTTTTAGAAGTCCAATCACAAAATGAAGGACATTTCATAGATCCAATTAACATTTCCGGTCAATGGAATAGTTATAATTACAGGCAGTATCACACTCAATCAACAAGAAGGAGGTCCTTTGGAGGAGGGTCAACGGGGGGTCTCGATGATAGATTTGATTTAATACTTTATTCAAAATCCGTCAGCGAACCGGGTGGCATTACATACATACCCAATTCGATTACAGAATTCGGAAACGATGGCAATCATTACAATGATTCGATAAACCAAAGACCAAACACAGCTGTTCCTGATAGTATTGCTGACGCTCTGCATTATGCATCAGACCATTTGCCCG
>JADHVR010000147.1 GCA_016783885.1 Bacteroidales bacterium | reverse complement strand
TTCTGTAGCCCTGATGTACGAATTGATAAAGTCAAACCTGATATCTTCAAGAATTTTGTTTGGCGATGTAACAAGCATAGGTTCTCTGAGCAGAACTTCAGTTATTATCAGGTCTATTGTATCTTTAAATGTATCTCCAATTGAAATATCAGGATAAAGTAAAGTAATGTTAATATTTGCTTTTGGTGAATTCTTTTTTGACCCGTCGCCTTGTAACAGAAAATATTGATCGGACAATGTATAACAGCTTAATGCCAGGCTACCATTGCTGTAATCTTCAGCTAATTCAAACGGAATGGATTTATCATTAGCTTTTTTATACCATGTTCCTGAAATTTTGTCTGGTGAATCAAAAGACCCTGTGAACTTCGATATATTTTGTTTGAAATCGTAAAGTACAATGGAGTTATCTGATATATTTCCTTCAATAGGAATAGTTTTACCGTAATGATA
This sequence comes from Bacteroidales bacterium, assembly GCA_016783885.1. Lineage (GTDB taxonomy): Bacteria > Bacteroidota > Bacteroidia > Bacteroidales > JAADJA01 > JAADJA01. The sequence continues at coordinate 5,175 of JADHVR010000147.1, read as the reverse complement.
AATAGTATTGGTTCCGGGTTCAGGAAAATAATAGTAATAATAACCGGTTACTTTACCATTTTGTGAAAGAAGATCGACCGTGATTTTCATAGTGCTATCTAAATAACCGGTATAATGCTTATAAAACGAAGCTGTCGCAACATCCTGGGCGAACAGATAATTACATAATAACAATGAGATGAGCAACCCACCGGACTTTAAAATATTATTTGACAACATAGGAATTATTTTTAATTTTTGACGCTGATGCACGCAGATTTAACTAATTATATCTGCGTTTTTCAGCATTAATCTTCGTCTGAATTAACTATAAAAACTAAGAACTGAATCCTAAATCCTGAATTATATCATCCAGTTTTTTCTCCAGCAAAGTATCGGTTTCTTCAAATTTAGATTTGTCCGGTAAATTTTCTTTTACGCTAAAGTAGAATTTTATCTTAGGTTCGGTACCTGAAGGTCTCACTGAGATTTTAGTGCCGTCTTTCAGGAAAAATTGCAATACATTGGATTTGGCTAAATCAATCGGTTTTTCTGAATGAGTAATAAGGTCAAATTCCTTGCTTAAGAGATAATCCTTGATAATTACAAGCTCGGAATTATTTATGGTTTTGGGAGGATTTTTCCTGTATTTCTCCATCATACTCTTTATCTCTTCCTCGCCTTTTTTGCCTTTTCTTACTACAGACAATAACCGTTCTTTATAAAAGCCAAATTCAAGATAGATTTCCGGTAAAAGTTCATACAGCGTTTTTCCCTGTTCGGCTGCCCATGCGGCAATTTCTGCTATAAAAGCACACGAAATAACAGCGTCTTTATCTCTCACGAAATCACCTACGAGATAGCCGTAACTTTCTTCACCTCCCCCGATAAAAGTTTTTTTGCCTTCCAATAGCCTGAGTATTTCTGCAAGGTATTTAAAACCGGTAAGCGTATCAAAATATTCTACTCCGTTTTTTACTGCAATATCTTTTAATATCTCTGAAGTTACAATTGTTTTAATAATGTATTCTTTCCCTGTAATCTTTCCATTTTCTTTCCATTTCTTTAATAAGTAATAAATCAGGATGGTAGCGGTCTGATTTCCGTTTAATAAAACAAATTCATTTTTATCATTTCTCACAGCTAATCCCACTCTGTCGCCATCGGGATCGCTTGCCATTACAAGGCTGGCATTTACTTCTTTGGCTTTTTCTATTGCCATGTTGAGAGCTGCCGGTTCTTCGGGATTCGGTGATTTAACAGTCGGGAAGTTTCCATCAACTATATCCTGTTCAGGCACATTGTAAACATTTTTAAAGCCGAAAGCTTTCAGCGCCTCCGGAACTAATTTCACTCCGGTGCCATGAATGGGTGTGTAAACGATTTTTAAATCCTGCTGTTTTTTAATGATCTCAGGTGATAGCGATAATTCTTTGATCCTGGCAATATATTCCTTGTCAATTTTATTTCCGATTATTTCAATCAAATCCTCATTCCTGTTAAAATTGACATTATCGATGCTTTTAATCTTATTAACCTCGGCTATGACATTCTTATCATGCGGACTGATAAGCTGACCACCGTCTTCCCAATAGGCTTTATAACCATTATATTCGGGGGGATTATGCGATGCTGTTATCACAATTCCTGCCTGGCATTTGAGGTATCTGATAGCAAAAGACAATTCCGGTGTCGGTCGTAAGTCGTCAAATAAATAAACCTTAATACCGTTTGCCGAAAATACATCAGCCGCAGTATTCGCAAAAAACGTGTTATTATTCCTCGAATCGTAAGCAATCGCCACTTTGACAGGGTCTTTTCCGGGGAACATTTTTTTCAGGTAATTTACAAAACCCTGAGTTGCCATACCAACAGTATATTTATTCATCCTGTTAATACCTGCGCCCATTACGCCCCTGAGTCCGCCGGTGCCGAATTCAAGGTCTTTATAAAATGCATCGGTAAGCCCGTCAGGATCAGTATCGATCAATTCCTGCACTTCCTTTTTTGTTTCTTCATCATAATTTCCTTCAAGCCATACTTTGGCTCTTTCAAGTATTTTTGGATCAATTGATGTGTTTCCCATTTGTCAAAATTATTTGGTTAATATGTCAAAAGAAAATAATAATAATAAATACAGAATCACTTTGGAATTATTTCTTTGATAAGCTGATTCATTCTTGCTTCTGAAATTGTTTCTTTTTCGGCTTTATCATAAATTGATATTAAAAAGATAGTTGTGACAACATATTTAACATAAGTAATTACACGCCCTCCGCTCCTTTTACCTCTGCCTTTTGAAGTAATAGTAAAGCGAATTTTATAACAATTTTTGCCTAATGGAGTTCCTGATAAAGGTTTCTTTTCAAGTATATCAATAAGATGCTTTACATCGGATTTAATAGATGGATGTTTTTTCTGAAGACGTTTAACTTCTTTTTTGAAATTATCTGTAACAACAACGTTATAATTCATTCAGGAAATCTCTTGCATTTTGTAATTTTTTCTTGCCTTGTAAATGGAGTTCAACATCTTTAAATGCATCTTCAATGTTTTTAACAAATTCCTTTTCTTCTAAATTGAGATTAATTGTTTTTTTATCTTTAACATTAAAGCCAAGATTGTTTATAAGCTCCAGGAAAAAATTATATTTATTATCAGGTATGTTAAGTGTAATCTGTTTCATTTAAGTTCTTAAATATAAGAATTAATAATTATTTTAATAAACTTTTGCAAATATATTAAAATTTGTCGGATATATTAAATATTTAAAAGGCATATTTTCAAGCTATCTTCCCAATGAGGTATTTGAATACCAAAAGTGTTTTTTATTTTTGATTTATCCATTAAGCTATACTTTGGGCGGCGGGCATGCAATGGATAGTCTTTTGTTTCGATGGGATTTACTTTACACTTTAATTCGCTTATACGGATGATCTCTTTTGCAAAATCATACCAGCTTGCTTTTCCTTCGTTTGAATAGTGATAAATCTGTATTCCTAAAGTTTTTATTAATTTCGGTAATAATTTCAAAATGACTTGAGCCAAATCACCTGCATAAGTTGGAGTGCCTACCTGGTCATCGACTATATTCAGGACATCCCTTTCATTAGCCAGCCTGATAATAGTTTTTACAAAATTATGCCCGAACTCTGAATATAACCACGAAGTGCGGAAGATAACCGCCTTATTTGCTTTTGATAAAATTTCAGCTTCGCCATCGGTTTTGCTTTTTGCATAATAGCTTAAAGGTCCTGGCATATCATATTCGATATAAGGGCGATTGCTATATCCGTCAAAAATATAGTCGGTAGAAATATGAATTAACAAAAACCCAAATTTATTACTGAGTTCTGTAAGATATCCGGGAACTGTTGCATTCAGTAACATGGCTTTTTCAGGTTCATCTTCTGCTTTATCCACCGCTGTGTATCCTGCACAGTTAATAATAACATTGAATTTGTTTGCAGAAATAAACTCTTTTAACTGTTCGTAATTTGTAATATCAAGTTCCTCAACATCAGTATAAGTAAACTTGTATTGCCCGAAATCAGGAGAAAATTTTTGGATGGATTTCCCCAATTGACCTTTGCTGCCGGTTATAAGTATGTTCATAATTTATACTATATTCTCAAAATATTTAATAGTCTTTTTTAGTCCTTCTTCTAACGCTATTTTTGGTTCCCATCCCAGTTCCGATTTTGCCATAGTAATATCCGGTTGCCTTTGCATTGGGTCGTCAGATGGTAAAGGTTTATATATGATTTTAGATTTTGACCCGGTAAGTCGTATCACAGTTTCAGCAAGTTCCAAAATTGTAAATTCAACAGGGTTGCCCACATTCATCGGGCCGGTCAGCTCTTCCCTTGAGTTCATAAACCTCGTCATTCCATCAATCATTTCATCTATGTAACAAAAACTCCGGGTTTGCGATCCGTCGCCGTAAATTGAAATATCTTCATTCTTTAGCGCCTGAACAATAAAATTGGAAATTACGCGTCCGTCGTTAGGGTCCATCCTGGGTCCATACGTATTGAAAATTCTCAATACTTTAATCCTGACATTATTTTGCCTGTAATAATTGAAAAAAAGTGACTCGGCACATCGTTTTCCTTCGTCATAGCATGAGCGAGTCCCTATTGGATTAACATTTCCCCAGTATTCTTCCTTTTGCGGATGTATTTCGGGATCGCCGTAAACTTCACTTGTTGAAGCCTGCAAAATTTTAGCTTTAATTCTTTTTGCCAACCCCAGCATGTTTATCGAACCCATCACCGATGTCTTGATAGTCTTTATCGCATTATGCTGATATTGAACAGGAGACGCAGGGCATGCAAGATTATAAATTTCATCCACTTCAATATAAAAAGGCATTGTAACATCATGCCTTATAACTTCAAAATACGGATTATCCATTAAGTGGATAATATTCTGTTTTTGCCCGGTAAAATAATTATCAAGACAAATTACTTCATTTCCATTATTTAACAGTCTTTCACAAAGATGTGAGCCAAGGAACCCTGCGCCACCTGTAACTAATATTCGCTTTTTCATATTGTTTTTTAAAATCAAGAACCAAACTTCAAATATCAAATATCAAAGTTATCTATCCGTATCAATACCTATACAGAAATATTTGAATCCTAATTCTTTCATTTCGTTTACATCATAAATATTTCTTCCATCTAAAATAACAGGTTCCTTCATCAGTTTTTTCATAACTTTAAAGTTAGGAAATCTGAATTCCGGCCATTCTGTCGGGACGATCAGGCAATCAGCATCAATAAGAGGATCAAACTGATCCTTGGCATATTCAATTTTATCTCCGAAGTGCCTCTTTGCTTCAGTCATTGCTGCCGGATCGTACGCCTTTACTTCAGCTCCGGCTTTAAGTAAATTCTCAATGATAACCAATGAAGGAGCTTCTCTCATATCATCTGTTTGTGGTTTAAATGATAATCCCCAAAGTGCTACTTTTCTTCCTTTCAGGTTATTGTTATAGAACTTCATAACTTTTCTGAACAAAATTGATTTTTGGTTATCATTAACTGCCTCTACCGCTTGCAAAACCTGTAAATCATAATCGTTTTCAGCAGCAGTTTTTATCAGTGCTTTTACATCTTTAGGAAAACAAGAGCCACCATAACCCGTTCCCGGATATATAAATTTATTCCCAATCCTTGAGTCGCTGCCAAT
>JADHVR010000067.1 GCA_016783885.1 Bacteroidales bacterium | reverse complement strand
ATGAAAACAATGATAAAGTATATTATCCTAATCATTTTGAACATATGTATTGTTTTTCCCCAAATATGCTTTTCTCAGAAGTGGGGAGGTGAAAAGTCAACCGGACTTCTTTCTAAATGGTCAATTAACCTAAGCGGAGGATTAACCTCATATTTCGGAGATTTGAGCCTTCACGATCTTGATATTGGTGCTAAGCTTAAAAAAGAAAGTGGTAATGCTTTCAGTATTATTCTGACAAAAAATATCTGGGGTGATGCAATCGGATTATCTGGTCAGATCTTAGCCGGCAATCTTGAAGGAATGAAACGAAATGTTTCTTTTAAAGCAGATCTGTTTGAATATAATCTTCATGCCCGAATCGATTTCATTGAAATCATCATGCAGCAAAAAAGCCATCCCTTTGGTCTGGTAGGCTATGCAGGTGTCGGCCAATTTCTTTTTAGCACGCGTAAAGTTGTTATAGATGAGGGGATTGCAAGGAATTTTGTTCGTGAAGTCCGAGTACCGGAATTTGTTTTCTTTTTTGGTGGCGGCATTTATTACAAACTAAATGAATCGTTGAGAGTTACTGCCGATATTGCTTTGCGACAATGCCAGAACGACAGGCTGGATGATTATGTGAAAAATGATGATTTTGATTATTATTCCTACATCAGTATTGGGATAAGTTATTACATAAATACATCTAAACTGGCTCCGCTTAAAAATAAAGCTAGATTAGCAAATTCCAATTTCCTTTTCAGTTCACCGCCTCATACAGCAAATAAGATAAAAAAATAAACAAATCTAAGACAATAGATATTAATAATTTGCAGTGAAAACAGCCTCAAAATTTTTTCTTGTATGGTTACATACCTTTTGGAACAGGTTAGGAAGGGCTGGGGCTTCTGCCAAAGGCATTACTTCGGAAGAGACGGCTTCTTTTGTCACCTCCTCAGTTGCACCAGGAATAGATTTGACACTCGGTTGGAGCCGAGCGCCAACAGGAGAAACTCAGATAAAAAGTAGCAGAAATCCACTAAATTAAATTTTCGCAGAAATCAACTATAGATTTCAGGTTTAATAAATATACTTTTGTTCTGTTTTCTTATGAAAAGTCATAAACAAGGGGTAATTGCAGGGCTTCAATTTGAGCCCTGTTTTTTATTCAACCGAAATCTTATAATTCTTCTGCAAATGATGCTTGTCTTTATCAATCAAAGCCCTTAAAACCCTTACCAGATCAGCCTTTAAATTGTTGCCCTGTAACTGCATTTTAAGCCATTTCCTGAGCCTTATTTTCTCCTCTAAGGAGTTTAATAATGGTTGTTTTGATGTCCTCTAAGTACATGAAATCACGTTTCATGACGATATTGTGGTGGGTTTTGATCTCAACAAACCGGGGGGGCGGTAGGTTTCTTTTCTTCCTTGCGTTTGTTTATGCCTGCCCGTTTGCCAATTGTGGAATTCATGATTAGAAGATAATCAAAGTTGCAGGGGTAATATAAGGAAATTTAAATTAATACTCGTTTGTAAAAACACCAACAAGGGGCAAAGGAATTAGGATTTACTCATAGTATTGTGGAAAAAGAAGTATGTAATGATACGGAGGCAATTTACAATTGCAAAATTTTCTTTTATAAATTTGGATTGCAAATCCTGGAGTCTAACTTCATTGAATTTGCAAACTTCAATGTGCGGAGATTTGAAGAAAATAAAAAATAAGATAGAAGATGAATTGAGGAAAATTTGGAATTAAATATTTTCTAAGATAACCTTTATTCCTTTTTTAAGAATTGGGATGTCATTTTGTATAATATCCCAAACAACCTTAGCATCAACACCGAAATATTCATGAATTAAAATGTTTCTTAATCCTACTATTCTTCGCCACTGAATATTTGGATATAGTGTTTTTATTTCATCGGAGATACGATTTGTAGCCTCACCAATAATTTCAAGTTGCTTAATTGATGCAAACCTGATAATCGAAGTCTTTTTAAATTTTTCGAAATTGGCATTACTATTATAAAACTCAATCTCCTGGATGGCGTCAATAATATGTAGCATTCTTGCCCTATCACCAGGTTTATCGTGCATAAATCAAAATCTTTTCTTTTTCAATATATGGACGAATATGTGCAGAAAGACCATTGACTGAAACAAGGTCAACTTTTTTATTAAGTAAATCCTGAAGATCCAATTGCATTTGTACAAATTCCAATCCGATGGGTTCGGAATAATCGAGTTCGATGAGAATATCAATATCACTGTCTTTATTTGCCTGATTCCTAACAACAGAACCAAAAAGAAAAGCATTTAAGACTGGCTTTTTTTTGAAATAATCCTTGATCAGTTTTATTTTTTTTTCGTCCAGATTCATTGATGGAATATCTAAATAATCAAAACAAAGTTAAACATAATTAATAAATGAAATATCTTCCGGATTAATAATTCAATAATCTGATTTTATACGACCTTATCTCATATATCCAAATTAATTACTGTGCCGGACTTTCCTGTATTTCTTCCGGTTTTGGGAAAATAGAAAATTCAGGACCGAACTGCTCCAGAAATTCAACACTCAGCGCCCGGAAAGTATATGAAACAGGCAACAATATTACCGAGCCTATGTACGGAATGATCAGCAAAACTATTCCAATGCAACATGTGAAAAATCCGAAAAGAAGAACACATATCACAACAACAATGCCCATAAGAAATATGAACAACCCGTAAAGAAAAAAATATATAAAGTGCTGTGATAAAATTGGCAAAAAGCGATACCATGCCTGAGAAGTTGTTATTTTATTTTTGTACATAATGGGTACTATAAAATCATTAAGGAAAAGAGAAATATAGGCTGTAAGAATTATAAATACGAGGAATTGTAAGATCATTGCTATAATCATCAGCACTTTACCCGGTGGAGAGAAATACCCGTAATGCATATTCCTTATCATTATAAAACAGAATATCAAAAACAGGATAAATAAAATAAAACAAATAAAACCGTAAATTAGGCGCCAGATAAATAATGAATTTCCTTCTTTACTGTATTCGCGCCAGGGTTTGCTCACTTCGGCTTTGTTATAAACTACATTGTCTAAAAACATAAATTTCCCTCTCGAGCTTAGCCATGTCAGCACAATTACTAAGGCTATCAGGAATATAATACCAAAGATTATCAACGAGAACCAAAAAGCATGTTCTATAATCCATTCTGAGGCTATATCCGGAAACCTGGTAAATCCGTCCCAGTCCCAACGGGACCTTCCATAGTCTTTAGAAAAGTTACCATTATTTCCGCCGTGGTAATCAATTAAACCGGCTAAAAATGCCGTAAATCCTACGACAAACCATTTACTGATATCGAAAGGTTGAAACAGAGCCTTTTTCATCCTATTCCAGGCTCGTGATAAGGGGTCGAGATATGCAATTGTCATTACTTTTGGTATTTGGGGTTAATACCTTGCAAATATAAAAAAAATGTTATTGGTATGAACGCTGTCATTTTTTAATGATCTTAAAACTCATCACCTCCACAGGAAAAGAACTTATTATGTCGTTACCTAAAGTTGTCTTAATATAAGGACTTTCAAATGCTTTTATGAATAAATCACCATTAAAACTATTAATGAATAAAATTTTTTCTTTTAATTTGTCAATATATTTGCACACGATCTTTTTTTAATAAATAAAATGCAGGCAAAATATATAAAACCCGATTATCTCTTCGAAATCAGTTGGGAAGTATGCAACAAAGTAGGCGGAATATATACTGTTCTTTCTTCAAAGGTGCAAACTATGATTGATGTCTTGGAAAACAATTACATCTTTATTGGTCCCGATGTATGGAAGGATACCGTTAAGAATCCCGATTTTATTGAAGATAAGTCGTTATTCAGAGAATGGCATAAAAGCGCGGAAAAGGAAGGGCTGAGAATAAGAACAGGCAGATGGAATGTACCGGGGAGTCCGGTTGCCATGCTCGTTGACTTTACTCCGTTTTTTACAGAAAAAGATAAAATATTCACCTCCTTTTGGGAAACATATAACCTGGATTCATTATCCGGCGGTTGGGATTATGTTGAACCTGCTTTGTTCGGGTATGTAGCCGGCAAAGTGATTGAAAGTTATTATAACTATTATTTATCGGCTAATGATAAGGTCATCGCTCATTTTCATGAATGGATGACAGGCTCCGGAATTTTATACCTGAAAAAAAATGTGCCTCAGATAGGCACTGTCTTTACTACACATGCCACCATACTCGGAAGATCAATAGCAGGAAATAACATGCCGCTTTATAAAAACCCTGAAAGCTATAATACAGATGAAATAGCCAAACAATTAGGGATCGCCTCAAAATTTTCATTAGAACGCTTGGCGGCAAAAGAATCGGATTGTTTTACCACAGTGAGTGAAATAACTGCCAAAGAATGTGAATGCTTTCTGTTAAAAAAACCGGATGTAATTACACCTAACGGATTTTCGGATGTATTTTTACCTGAACCCGATCAATTTGAGAAAAAGCGTAAAACCGCACGTAAACTGCTCAAGGATGTTGCCCAAGCCGTTTTAAATCAAAAAATCGATGAAAACAGTTTGTTTGTTTTAACAAGCGGAAGATACGAGTTCAGGAATAAAGGACTGGATATTTTTATTGATTCTCTAAGTAAGCTAAATAAAAATAAGTCATCTGAAAAGGAAATTGTTGCTTTTATAACGGTTCCCGGACATCAAGCAGGTCTGCGAAGAGAGGTAAAAGAGCTTATTGGTAAAAATGATTATATTATTCCGGTTTCAAATCAGTATCTAACGCATGTGCTTTACGATTCGGAACATGATCCGGTTTTGAACAGAATAAAGGAAAATAATCTTGATAATTCTCCTGGCAGCAGGGTAAAAGTAATATTTGTTCCTGCGTACCTCAATGGAAATGACGGCATTTTTAATAAGGATTATTATGATTTGCTTATCGGTTTTGATGTAACTGTTTTCCCTTCCTATTATGAGCCCTGGGGTTACACTCCACTTGAAAGTATCGCTTTTCACATCCCGACCATTACAACTTCGCTTGCAGGTTTCGGTCGCCGGGTAGAATCGTCAATAGATATAAAACATCATGCGGTATCGGTTATTAAAAGAGATGAAACTAATGAAGCGGAAGTTATAAATGAAATAGTTAATCTGTTGAGATATTTTACTTCTGTTGGAGAAGAAGATATGTTGAAAGCAAGGAAAGAGGCTTATGATATTTCGCAACAATTTTTATGGAAAAATCTTTCGGAAAGATACAGGGAAGCATATCCTATTGCACTTGATAAAGTTAAACCCCGTTCGGTTTTGTATATTAAAAAACAATCGGTATTATTGAAAGAAGTAATAAACGGAACAACCGAAAAACCTGAGTGGAAAAAGATACTTATCAAACCGCAAATCCCGGATGAACTGGAGCCTTTACATAAACTTTCCATGAACCTGTGGTGGACATGGAACTACGAAGCAAGGGATTTATTCGAGAGCATCAATAAAAATTTATGGGAAAAAATGGAAAACAACCCCGTTGCCCTTATTGATACGCTTTCCTTTAACCAGATACAAAAGCTTCTGGGTAATTCGGAATTTAAAAAGAAGATGACAGAGGTTTATTCTAAGTTCAATGCTTATATGGACAAAACCTCCGAAATGCCGGAACAACAGGTAGCATATTTCAGCATGGAGTATGGTTTACACGAATCCGTAAAAATGTATTCAGGCGGGCTGGGCATATTAGCCGGAGATTATCTTAAGCAAGCCAGCGATTCCAATGTTAATATAATTGGTGTCGGGCTGATGTATCGTTACGGTTATTTCAAACAGAGCTTGTCATTGTTCGGCGACCAGGTTGCCGAATATCTTCCTCAAAAATTTTCACATCTTCCGTTCATACCTGTCAGAGATAAAAAAGGCGATTGGATAAAGGTGGGCATTGCTTTACCCGGAAGAACATTAATAGCAAAAATCTGGAAACTGCAAATTGGCAGGATACCGCTTTACTTGTTAGACACAGATATTGAAGAAAACTCACTGGAAGACCGGGCAATAACACATCATTTGTATAGCAGCGACTGGAACGACAGGTTCAAGCAGGAGTTGCTGCTTGGTGCCGGCGGAATTCGCCTTTTGGGGGCGTTGGATATAAAACCTGATATTTATCATTTGAACGAAGGTCACGCAGCTTTTGCCGGTTTGGAACGATTAAGGCATTTGGTTCAGAACGAAGGACTGACATTTGCGTCAGCAATGGAAGTGGTCAGAGCTTCCTCACTATTTACAACTCACACACCTGTTCCGGCAGGGCATGATACATTCAGCGAGGATATTCTTCGCACTTATATCCCGCATTATGCTAACAGGCTGAATATTTCATGGGAACATTTTATGAACCTTGGAAGGTATAATGATAATAACTCCGCGGAAAAATTTTCCATGAGTGTTCTTGCCGTGAAATTATCGCAGGAAATAAATGGTGTCAGCAGGATTCACGGTAAAGTTACAAGGGAAATGTTTTGCGAACTCTATCCCGGATATTTCCCTGAGGAACTTAATATAGGTTATGTTACCAACGGTGTTCATTTTCCAACATGGGCAGCAAAAAACTGGCAGCAGCTTTTCCTTGAAACAATGGGGGAAAACTACCTCGAAAATCAGTCGAATGTAAAGCTATGGAAAAAGATACATGACATTTCCGATAAGCTTGTTTGGGAGCATCGTTTAAAAATAAAATCGGAGTTCCTGGAATTTTTAAAAGTAAAACTGCAGGAAGACCTTACACAACGTCAGGAAAATCCTAATATCATTTTCAGAACACTGGACGGGATTGATCAAAATGCCTTATATCTCGGTTTTGCCCGCAGGTTTGCAACGTACAAAAGAGCACATCTGCTTTTTACCAATCCTGAAAGGCTAAGTAAAATTGTTAATGATACTGACAGACCTGTTCGCTTTGTTTTTGCAGGCAAAGCACATCCCAATGATAAGCCCGGACAGGATTTGATAAAACGAGTCATTGAAATATCGAAAGAACCGGAGTTTATCGGTAAGATATTTTTCCTTGAAGATTATAATATGGCGGTTGCCCGTAAATTGGTTTCCGGTGTTGATATCTGGCTTAACACACCAACACGCCCTTTGGAGGCATCAGGAACCAGCGGTGAAAAAGCCGTGATGAACGGAGTGATTAATTTAAGTGTTTTGGATGGCTGGTGGGCTGAAGGTTATCGCGAAAATGCAGGCTGGGCATTCATGGAAGCACGTACTTACGGGAACCAGGCTTTTCAGGATGAACTGGATGCCGAAACCCTTTACCAATTGTTAGAGGATGATATTATCTCCATGTATTTTAATAAGGATAATAATGATATTCCGCAAAATTGGGTTTTATATATAAAAAATACTATCTCGGAAATAGCCCCGCATTACACTATGAAACGGATGATGGATGATTATTTTGAAAAATTCTATAACAAAATATTTAAAAGAAGCAGGATTGTCAGAGCAGATAATTATAAGCAGGCAAAAGAAATTAATGCGTGGAAACAGGAAATAAATAAAAAATGGCAGGGAGTTGAAGTGGTTTCTGTTAAAATACCTGATTCAAGTGTTAAACCTTTAAATTTGGGTGACGACTTTATTGCCGAAGTTACCCTGAATACAAATCAAATACCTGCTGATAATATTGGCGTGGATGTAGTTTTCGGACAAAAAGAACATGATCAGGTTAAAAAGATCTTCTATAAAGAGGAATTAAAATTAATTAAAAATACCGCCACAAAAGCCATTTTTAAATGCTCAATAATCGCAACAATTACAGGAGTTTATGATTACGCTTTCAGGATTTATCCAAAAGCAGACTTCCTTCCGCACCGGCAGGATTTTAATCTGGTGAAATGGATTTAGGAAATTTTAATTTTTAATACTGTTAAATCAATCCGGTGATTTTTCGGATTAATAACTGCAAATGAATGCCCCAAAATCTAATCCCGAAGGTTCGGGACTAAAATTATCGCTCACGCATCATCGCTTCTGATTTTTACATTTTTTTCTCCTAATTTACCGGTAGTAATATTTTTGACTCTTCTACAATTTTCTCTCATACCTCTGATATCCTATTCTTCATTTATTTCGTCAAGCGTTGTTCTTGTTTTACGCGAACCTGGAACTTTATTACTTTGGTATGCATTTTCCATGTTCATAAATTTTTTTGTTTATTTGCAACCTTGCTGTATATAAATGTTGTCTGAAAGATACAATCAAATTAATTATCTTTGTTTCAAAATTAATAAATAAAATTATTATGAAAAAGTCAGGTCTTATTTTTATTATCGCTATGTTCGTTTTTACCGGAAAGGTCTTAATAGCAGATTCACCGGTTACATCAACCGATTTCTATAAAGCTTATTTGCAAATTGAGCAGGTACAGCGAGCCGAACAGCATGGGATTCTTGATGGGCATTTAGCCGGCTATTTATTGGATGAAAGTGTTTCAATCGATAAAAAAGCTGCTGTTATCAATGCATTAGCGGGAAAAGAAAAGGTTAAAAACAATGCCGTTACTTTTAAAATGTTTCTTGCAAGAAAATACGGGTCAACACATAAGGAATTAAACCTGGATTTATTGAACGGCGATGATTTATTCTGTCTCGGTTATCTCACCGTCGCGGATGATTATTCAAATGCAGGCGAGGCTTTGCCAATCCTTGAAAGAGCAAAAGAGAAAAATGCCAAAAGTTATACTGTTAACATTATTTTTGCCCTTACTCAGGCACAGATATATGTTAATAATTCTGATAAATGTAGCGCATGGACAGTTTGTGATAAAGTAAGGAACGATGCTTCATTAAATCAAGACCTTGATCCGTATGCCATTGATATTATTTTCGGGTATATAGATAAGTACAAGGAAAATTGCAAGTAAACCTGAGTTTCACTGTTTATAAATAAATGAGTCCGGTCTAAAAAGGCTTACTTTGTCATTGTTGTAAATAAAATGTTCGGTAACGAACAATAAGTGTTCATTTTATAACATACTTGAAGAGTTATTTTTTTTCTTCCTGTCTGAAATTAACTCAAAATAAATTACTTAATTTTATCGGCACAAATTTAGAATAGCTTATCAGCTATTTAAACCCTATTGTATAATTAATGTATTAATAAAATGAAAAAGATATTATTATTTGCAGTTGCTTTACTTTTTGTGCATATAATATTTGCACAGGAAGAAACAAGATTGTTTCGTTTTCCTGCCATTTATGGAGACCAGGTAGTATTTTCGTATGCCGGTGATTTATATACAGTTTCCAAATCGGGTGGCATAGCCAGAAAACTTACTAATGATGACGGGTACGAAATGTTTGCAAGGTTTTCTCCGGATGGTAAAAACATTGCCTTTACAGGGCAGTATGACGGAAATACCGAAGTTTACCTGATGTCCGCCGAAGGAGGTGTGCCAAAACGATTGACTTATACGGCAACCCTAAGCAGAGATGATATTTCCGACCGTATGGGTCCAAATAACATTGTGATGACATGGAAGGATAATGAGCAGATCGTTTACCGGTCAAGAAAAAAATCATTCAACTCTTTTATAGGACAACTCTTCATCGCAAATATAAATGGCGGACTTTCGGAAGAATTACCATTACCAGCCGGAGGTTTTTGCAGTTATTCTCCCGACAGGAAAAAACTTGCTTATAACCGTGTTCTCCGTGAGTTTCGTACATGGAAATATTATCGTGGCGGTATGGCTGATGATGTGTGGATTTATGATTTTGAAACAAAGGAAACTGTCAATATAACTAATAACGATGCTCAGGAGATTTTCCCCATGTGGTTTGGTGAAGATATTTATTTCCTTTCCGACCGCGACAGGATTATGAACCTGTTTGTTTATAATACTGTTACAGACGAAACTAAAAAGGTAACCGATTATACGGAATACGACATTAAATTCCCTTCCCTCGGTAACAATTCTATTATTTATGAAAATGGCGGTTTTTTATACAATTTTGATATTGAAACCCAACAGGCAACAAAAATTCCCATAGTAATTGCAGATGATTTTATCAATGGCAGGAACGAATTTAAAGATGCCTCTAAATTAATTAATAGCTGGGCTGTTTCTCCTGATGGTAAAAGGCTGGCTTTCGGCGCTCGTGGTGATGTTTGGACTGTTCCTGCAAAACATGGAATTACTAAAAATTTAACGGAATCATCAGGAGTTCATGACAGGAACGTAGAGTGGTCGCCTGATGGTAAATATATTTCATATATCTCCGACAGAACCGGCGAGGATGAAATATACATTCAAAATCAGGATGGAAGCGGGAAAGCAATTCAAATAACTGATAACAGCGATACCTATAAATACAATCCTATTTGGTCGCCCGACAATAAAAAACTTCTGTGGTCGGATAAAATGCAGCGTTTGCAATTTGTTGATATAGAAACAAAAGAAGTAATTATTGTGGATGAAACACGCGATGGTGAAATCAGGAGTTATAGCTGGTCGCCTGATAGCAGGTGGATTACATATCCGAAACCTACAAAAGAAGAAATGACAAGAATATGGGTTTACAATGTTGAAACCAAAGAAAAACATCCTGTAACCGATGGCTGGTATAATTCAGGAAGCCCGTCTTTCAGCAGCGATGGAAATTATTTATTTTTCACATCTTCGAGAGATTTTAATCCGATTTATAGCTGGGTCGAATGGAATCATGTTTACCGCGATATGTTAAAGGTTTACTTTGTAACATTGAGGAAAGACGTGGAAAACCCTCTCAAACCTGAGAATGATGAGGTGGAAATTAAAGAGGAACCAAAAGAAGAAGATGCGGGGAAAAAGGAAAAAAAGAAGAACAACGGTGAGACAGATTCGGATATAAATATCGATTTTGACGGCATCATCGGAAGAATTGTTGCCCTGCCGGTTAACGCAGGAGTTTACCGGAACATTAACGCAATTGATAACTCTGTTTATTATTGCACGAATAACCGGGCTTCACGTAAATCAAAACTGAAGATGTATGATTTGAAGAAGAAAAAAGAAACAGAATTAGGGGATTATAGCAGTTATATAACTTCAGCCGATCTTAAGAAAATGGCTTTAAACACAGGCGATAAATATGCAATAATCGACCTGCCGAAAGGTAAAATTAAAATTGATGAATATGTCGATTTATCAAATATGAAGGTTTGGGTAAACCTGAAAGAAGAATGGCAGCAGATTTTTGATGAATCGTGGAGGCAAATGCGCGACTTTTTTTATGACCCGAATATGCACGGTGTTGACTGGCAGGCAATTCATACAAAATATGAACCGCTTGTAACTTACGTGAACAACCGGAACGACCTGAATTACATCATCGGTGAAATGATTGGGGAATTAACTATTGGACATGCTTATGTTAGCGGTGGTGACAAACCTGCTCCCGAAAGGATAAAAACCGGACTGTTTGGAGCCGAACTGAACCGCGACGAATCGGGCTATTACAAGATAGACAAAATATTAAAAGGTGAAAACTGGACGAAAAATACACGTTCGCCTTTTACCGAAGTTGGAATAGATGTGAATGAAGGTGATTTTATCATTGCCATAAATGGTAAATCAACCAAAGATATGATTGATATCTATGAATCCCTTGTTGGAACTGCCGGGAAACAGGTGGAGATTACAGTTAACAATTCTCCGTCAGAAGAGGGTGGCAGAAACGTAATTGTTTTACCTGTTGGCGATGAAAGCAACCTTTATTATTACAATTGGGTTCAGCAAAATATTGATAAAGTGAATGAAGCAACAGATGGTCAGGTTGGATACATTCATATTCCTGATATGAGCGTGCATGGTTTGAATGAATTTGTAAAATATTATTACCCGCAACTTAAGAAAAGGGCATTGATAATAGATGACCGGGGCAATGGCGGGGGTAATGTTTCGCCTATGATTATCGAAAGGTTAAACAGGGAATTATCTATGATGGGTATTAGCCGGAATGGTTCCCCATATACCAGACCTTCCGGAATGGTATATGGACCCAAGGTAATGTTGATTGATAATTATTCTGCTTCCGACGGTGATTTGTTCCCTTATCAGTTCAGGAAATTAGGGCTTGGGAAATTAATTGGCGTCCGAACCTGGGGAGGAGTGGTTGGAATCCGTGGCTCGCTTCCATTTATTGACGGTGGAAGCCTCATGCGGCCTGAATTTGCTAAATATGATGCTGAAGGCAAAAAATTCATTATCGAGGGCTGGGGAGTGGAACCTGATATCAGGGTGGATAATGATCCTGCAAAAGAATATGCCGGTGAAGATGAGCAATTGAATAAAGCCATTGAAGTTATCCTTGAAGATCTGAAGAACTGGCCCGAAGAATGGCCTGATGTTCCTGATTATCCCGATAAAAGTGAATAAAATATTATTGGAATTTGAGCCCACTCCAAAATGTTAGAAGTTAAAAAAATGCCACAAAAACACCAAGGCACAAAATTTCACAAATTAATGTATACCAGCCATATACATTTGGTGTCCCGAAAGCTTTCGGGATTGTGTTTTAGTGCTTTAGTGGCGAAAAAGCGACTTTTGGGAGTGGACTCAAATTTACTTTAACCCCAACTCTATCTTCACTTGTTCGGTGATATTATATTCAGGGTTTGTGTAAATCCATGATGTTTCAAGGCTTTTCTCAAAAACGTAATCATAATTATTAGCTTTAGCCACTTTAGTAGCTGCTTCAAAAATGGTGTCTTGCAATGGTTTAATTTTTTCCTGCTGCAATTTTAATAGTTCCCCATCACGACCGAATTTCTGCTCTTTGAATTCCTTAGCCTTACGCTCTGCCTCAAAGATTTCATCCTGTTTTTGCTTTTTTACATCTTCCGAATACATTACTTCATTATTCACATAATCCTTATACAATTGCTCTACCTCATTAAATTTGGCATCTAATTCAGTTTCCCAGCTTTTTACCAGGGCATCTATTTCTTCATTGGCTTTTTTAAACTGTTGCATCTCTTCCAGAATCTTATCTGTCTCGATGTAGGCTATATGTTGAGCAATACCAACATGAAAAGAAATTACCAGTAATCCTAAAATGACCTTTTTCATAGTTTTAAATTTTTTAGTTTAATTGAAATTAATTTGACTCTGAATCTTCACACATATCAAGCCAAAAATAATAAATATTTTACTCCTCTTTCAATTCATAAGCCACTACCCGGTTATCACCAAAAGTGGGAACATAAAGGATGTTATCATCAGGGTTAAACTCTATGTCGGCTGCGTTGATTCCGGCAACGGTTGTGTTAAGCAGAACCACAGGGTCTTTTTCAGGATTTACCAATTGGATTTTACCCATCCAGTCAGAAATTATGTAATTGCCTTTACCATCGGCTACAAGTCCGTCAATTCCTCCGGTATCATTAACAAGATGCCATATCCTTTTATCCTCGATACGAACGCTGAATATTCCAGCCCTGGTTCCTATCAGGATTTCTTTATCTTCATATAACAGTCCGTTCGGACCTCCAATCTGCTTATCTTTAAACCATGTTTCTACCACACCTTTGCTTAAACGGTGAATTTTACCTGTTGACATGTCGGAGACAAACACATTCCCTTCAGGGTCAATAGTTATGTCATTCAGGAATTTGGCTTCGTTAACAGGGTAATCCTTAATAATTGCAGAATTCTTTATATCAATTTCCACAATTCTGTCGATATCGGTAACATAAAGTTTGTCGCCATAAATACCCATTCCTTTGGGGGCATTCAAACCGGTAATCCATTTAAGAACTACGATATTTCCGTCAGGAGATAATTCTGCGATGAAGCCGTTTTGGTCTTTCTCAACAGGATTGCCGTTAATACACGAAACATATAGTACCTGTCGTACGGCATCATAACAAACCGATTCGGATGTTATGAGCACGTTTGGCGTTTCCCATAATTTAACCGGCTTTTTCGAATCTTGGATGTCTTTTGTTTGAGCAAAAGATTTGTGGTTTGTGCCTGCAAATATCAGGAGGCTGATAAAAATTGCTGAAAATTTTTTCATGATATTTTTGATTTATGATTTCAGCAATAAAAATAATAAAATTTGTTGTAATTTTGAAAAGTTTAATATTATTCTTTACATAAAAAATGAAAAAAACCTCGCTGCTCTGGATTATCGCATTTATAATTACCCTTGCCGCCGCATATTATCAGAGAACAACCGGACCAACATATCCGTTAAAGGCAGAAGTTGTTCTTGATGGTCAGATATATATATTTGATCTGAAACGTAGTCATGGAGGCAAGGAAGATTGCATCATTGTACTTGAAATACATTCGGAAGATATCAGGGGAGCATTGGTATATCGCAAGTTTCCGACTAATGATGAATGGAAGGAAATTGAATTAACGAGAAATAAAGAAAATCTTTTTGGGCAACTACCCATTCAGCCACCTGCAGGCAAGATGGAATATTATATTGTTCTTCAAAAGGGAGATGATTCTGTTTCTGTTCCGGTCGAACATCCTGTGGTTATCCGCTTTAAAGGAGCCGTTCCTAAAAGCATTTTATACACTCATGTTTTATTAATGTTTTTAAGCATGCTTTTATCAACTATGGCAGGATTAATGGCTCTGACTAAACACCCGAGGCAAAAGAGATACGGACTGATCGCATTCTTTTTGCTCCTTGCCAGCGGAATAATACTGGGACCTCTATTGCAAAATTATGCCTTTGGAGAATTGTGGGCAGGTGTGCCTCTGGGCTGGGACCTGACAGACAATAAGACACTAATTGCCCTTATTTTCTGGATGATAGCTGTTCTGGGAAACCAGAAAAAAGACCGTCCGAGACTTACCATTCTCGCTGCTGTGATATTTCTTGTTATCTTTTCAATCCCTCATTCCATGTTCGGTTCGGAACTTAACTATGAAACCGGTGAAATGATACAGGGGATTATTTTGCCTATGTATTATTAACTTAACCCAAGAAAAAAAAGGGAAGCTACACCGGGTATGTTCAATTCAAATTGTTAAACTTTGCGGCTTGGAGACTTTGCTAAAGAAAATATTTCTCGCAATTCCGAAAACTTTCGGAAGCCAAGCCGCAAAATACTTATAGAAAACAGTTAAAACTCATATAGGTCTAAACCAGAGATAAACTTAAAATCTTTTTTATTTAGGGTAAATAGAGATAAATCATGAACCAAAGATGTAGAAGCGATTAAACCATCTGGAACAATCAAATTATGGCTTAAAGAATAATCGGACATGATATTTTTGAAGTTCATTAATAATTCTTTCGTTTTTTCGATAAAACTCAATAATGATATTAGTATCGCAAATGATTATTTGTTTCTGTCCCATGCTTTTTTTCTTAAATCATCGGCGTTAATATTTCTGTTTTCCCATAAACCAGCAGAAGCAAAAAAATTATGCTTTTTTGCTTTTTTCTTTTTTTCTGTCTTATTATAAACATCTACAAAATCAAATTGATTTAACCATTCTAAAAACATAGAGAGTTTACTTTCATCTTTGATATTTAATATAATTTGATTTTTCATAGTTATGTTAAACTTAGAATACAAACAAAATTATAAAAAATTACTGTACTTTAAATGTAAAATTAATATTACTTCATCATCTCCGCAAAATATTTATAGAAATACGGAATGGTTTGGATGCCATTAAAAAACTGGTTAAGAGGATAGTTTTCATTTGGCGAATGAATTGCATCCGATTCCAGCCCGAATCCCATTAGGATAGATTTTATCCCTAAAACTTGTTCAAAGGTAGAGATAATAGGAATGCTTCCACCGCTACGTACCGGCACAGGTTTTTTACTATAAGTTTCGGTGTAGGCTTTTTCGGCAGCTTTGTATGCAGTCATGTCGATTGGCGAAACATATCCCTGTCCGCCGTGTAAAGAAGTAACTTCAACTTTTACGCAAGCCGGAGCAATAGATTCAAAATGTTCTTTGAATTGTTGAGCAATTTTCTTGTGATCCTGATCGGGTACCAGGCGGGTAGAGATTTTAGCAAAAACTTTTGAGGGAAGCACGGTCTTGGCTCCTTCGCCGGTATAACCACCCCAGATACCGCACAGGTCGAATGAAGGACGGATACCGGTTCTTTCGGTAGTTGTGAACCCTTTTTCACCGGCAAGTTCCTTAACGTCTATCGCCTTTTTGTATTCTTCCTCATCGAAAGGGGCTTTGGCAAGCATAGCTCTTTCTTGTTCAGATATCTCTACTACATCGTCATAAAATCCGGGTATTGTTATTTTTCCGTTTTCATCTGTCATTTGCGCAATCATATTACACAGGACATTGATAGGGTTGGCAACTGCGCCACCGAAAAGACCTGAATGAAGATCACGATTCGGTCCGGTAACTTCTACCTGCCAGTAAGCCAGCCCACGTAATCCGGTTGTTATAGAAGGTATATCCTCGGCAATCATGCCTGTATCGGAAACGAGTATAATGTCGGCTTTCAGCATTTCCTTATTATCCGCACACCATTTTCCCAAACTAACCGAACCAATTTCCTCTTCACCTTCAATCATAAATTTTACATTACAGGGAAGCGAATCGGTTTTTACCATAAATTCAAATGCTTTCGCATGCATGAATGCCTGTCCTTTATCATCATCTGCGCCACGAGCCCATATCTTACCATCCTTGATTTCGGGTTCAAAAGGGGGAATTTTCCACAAATCTAACGGATCGACAGGCATCACATCATAATGCCCGTAAACTAATACGGTTGGTGCATCCGGATTGATAATCTTTTCACCGTAAACCACGGGGTTGCCTTCGGTAGTCATCACTTCTGCCTTGTCGGCGCCGGCTTTAAAAATAGTCTCTTTCCAGTATTCAGCAGCTTTAATCATGTCTTGTTTATGCTCCGTTTCGGAACTGATAGAGGGAATTCTTATCAGTTCGAATAATTCTTCCAGAAACCTGTCTTTGTTTGCTTCGATATATTCTTTTACGTGTTCCATGTTTTTAATTGTTGAATGAATGAATTTTTTATAATAAATGAACTTTTTAAAAGTTGCCAAAAATAATAATTCTTAATGAAGGCGGAAGTAAAATAATTATAAATTTGCCGGACGAGATGAATGGAATATTTGAAATAGGGGAAATAGGGGAAATAAAAGAAATAAGGGGAACGTGAACATTTGAATAATAGAAAAAAATATGTCAAAAACAAGAATAGCAATAAACGGCTTCGGGAGGATAGGAAGAATGTTTTTCAGAGTGGCACACGATAAGGAAAATTTTGATATAGTTGCCATCAACGATGTTATGGAGCCTTATACAATGGCTCACCTGCTGAAATATGATTCAGTTCATAAGAGGTTTCAGGGAGAGGTAAAGTCGAATTCGGATTACCTTGAAGTAAACGGAAAAAAGATCAGGATTTTAAAGGAAGAAAATCCGGTAAAACTGCCCTGGAAAAAACTGAATATAGATGTTGTAATTGAATCTACCGGAATGTTCACCAAAAAGGAAGATGCCTTAAAACATGTGGAGGCAGGCGCACGTAAGGTCATTATTTCTGCCCCGGCAAAGGGTGAAAGCGACGGAGTTCAGTTTATCGTTCTTGGTGTGAATGATCATTTGATTGATAAAAACGATGTGGTTATTTCCAACTCTTCATGCACCACAAACAATGCTGCACTTATAATAAAGGTTCTGGATGATAATTGGGGCATTCAGAAAGCATTTATTACCACGGTTCATTCCTACACCCGTGATCAGAATATACTTGACGGACCTCATCAGGACTTACGCAGGGGGCGCGCTGCTGCATACTCTATTGTTCCGACTACAACCGGCGCAGCAAAAGCAGCGACAAAAATTTTCCCGCACCTTGCAAAAGACCTCGGCGGTGCCGGTATCCGTGTTCCCGTGCCGGATGGTTCGTTAACCGACCTTACCTGTACGCTATCAAAATGTACGAGTGTTGAAGAGATTAACTCGGCTTTTAAAGAGGCTTCGGAAACAACAATGAAAGGTTTATTAGAATATACCGAAGACCCTATTGTTTCGATGGATGTTATCGGCAATCCGCACTCTGCTGTATTTGACGCCGGATTAACAGCCGTGCTGGGAGAAAAAAATAAACTGGTTAAAGTGATTGCCTGGTATGACAATGAGGTGGGTTATTCGCACAGGTTGATGGATTTGGTTGAGAAGTTTGTGTAATTAATGGACATGCTTCAGAACCCGCTAAGCAGTTCAAAACCGCTTAGCGAATTCGTTAGCAGCGGATTCGTTATTTATGTACATTCTTAACAAAATCTTCCACTGCGGGGACGCCTCCCTGGTAAACCAGGTAGCCGTTATAAGGTTCGCGCTCCGTTATTTCATCATTAACAGGTGTAAGCATTATTTTCTTTACTTCTTCAGGATCGTCAGTCTGTCCTAAAGCCCAGCTAAGTTTCACCCATGCTACTTCAGGCAGCATGTTGCCAGCCGGAATAATCCCTTTTGCCATCATATCCCGTCCTGTATCGTAAACAAACATGTGCACATACCCCCAAATAGTTTGCAGTGTCATATACATGTGTACACCTTTTGATTGAGCCCTTTCGATAGCGGGATACAATTCTTTGTTAACATGTCCGAGTCCCGTCCCAACGATAATTATGCCTTTGTATCCCGCATCCACAAGCATATCAAGAGTATCCGGTTTTGCTCCCGGGTAATAATAAAACATTGTAACCTTATCGCTGAAATACGGCATTATTTTCACATCCCTGTCCTTTCTGCGGGGTTTATAATTTTTTTTGATGGGGATGATTTCTTTTCTGCTCACTCTTGCAAGCGGTGTATCACCTATTGTTCTGAATGTAGAACGATAAGACGAATGCATTTTTCTCACCCTGGTGCCTTTATGCAGTAGCCCGTATTCGTCGGATGTTGGACCGAACATGCAAACCATTACCTCAGCAATATCGGAATGACCGGCAGCGTGCATAGCATGCATCAGATTGAGAGCTGCATCAGAGCTGGGTCTGTCAGATGAGCGCTGTGATCCAACCAAAATAATTGGAACCGGTGAATTTTGAACCATAAAAGTCAAAGCTGCTCCGGTGTGATGCAAAGTATCTGTTCCATGCCCGATAACAATCCCGTCGATGCCATTTTCAATTTCTTTGCCAATGGCTTTAGCGAGGGCAACGTATTGTCTGGGTCCCATGTTCTCGCTGAATACTGCAAAAACCTTTTCGGTTATCAGATTGCAAATGTCAGCCAGTTCGGGTACAGCGCCATACAGTTCGCCTGGTGAAAAAGCAGGAATAACGGCTCCTGTACGATAGTCGAGTCTGGATGCTATTGTACCGCCGGTGCCAAATAACTTGACTTTTGGAAGCCCCGGAGTATAAGGAAATTCTTTCTCCGGGATTTTATAAATAGCTTTTTTATATCCCGTTTCTTTCATGTCGGTGATAGTGGATATGTCAATACCGACATTATATCCCGTCTGGATTTTTAAAACGATATGCTTGTCATCGTCATTTTCTGACCTTGGCAACACAGTGCCTTCAAACTTGCCACGGGTTGTTTTAATTACAGCCTGCCCCCAGACCCTCACGTTATATTTTTGCAGTATCTTTAGAGAATCACCTTTATATCCCTGGAAAAAATTTTGTGTCATGATTGATATGGGTTATATGTTATATATTAAAAGTTATATGTTGTTCATTTGTTATTAATAATTTTTTTAGATAATTCCTTTAAGGATAAATTACCTGTTGCTTCATTCCTTAATTCTCCCATGAGCCAGTTGCCTTCGTTCTGTATTTTATCCGACCTTCTTATCTCTGCAAATTTTTTCTTCAAAAAGGGGATATGAGAGAGAATTTTTTCTTTTGGTATTTTTTTAAAATTGATGCTTTCCAATACCGAATCAAAATCTAATTTTGGAAACTGATAAACTACAGGGAGCATTTTTTTCGCCAATTCAAGATCAATATTTTGTTGTTGCAGATACCTGAACATAGCGTAAATGATTTTATAGTTAAATGCTTCCGCAGGTTCATAATGTCCTTCCACATATTTCAGGGTGTGCCCGAAGAAAGTACCCGTAAAAACCGGATCAATGTTTATTTCGTTTATTATTCTTTCAATTATTGGGTAGAGGTTCTTGCTAAAAATATAAGTGTAAGTATCCTCAGGTATTTTCCATTCTTGTAATTGATGATACATGTCGATAATATCCGCAGGCAGGTTTTTACTCAATTCTTCAATATACTCATTCGAAAGAGGAATGGGTGTTGTATCGGTATCAGGATACATTCTGTCGGCTCCTGGCAAAACCCTTTTAAAGATTGTTGTGCCATCCTCAAATGATTTGCGGGTTTCGTTAGGAACTCCTTCAAATGCCATCCTGCATCTTTCTTCTATTGTTTCAATAGCAGTTTGAATATCTTCTTCCGGTCCCCAAAAAATAATCTGAGCATCATCCACAGCCGGATCTAACGAAGTGGTAATTTCATCAAATTCTTTGTTATTAAAAGAAGGATTGAATTCTTCAGAATGGAACATAAACGGTTTATCGAGGCAGGCAATCACCTTTAAACGATCTTCGATTTCGTTTGCAAACATTTTTCCGGGTTGAATAAAATGAGATAGAATACCTTTAAACCCGGGAAGGTTAACAACAACAATCCTTTGATTATTTAATAATGCTTCTTTTAAAAATTCATTTTGAAACTTGAAAGCTCTTTTATTTAATTCCAGATGACTTATCTTCCATTTGTTAATATCTTTAACTTTACTTTTAAGTTTATCCCTTATTTTCAACAATGCCCATTGTCTGAAAGCCTCATTGTGTGTTAGTTCGGGTATCCATTTTGTATGGGCTACACCTTTTATTTCCACCCTTGAACCACCGCGGCAACTAACATTCACATCCTCTCTTCCGGCACCTATTCCGGTTCTCACCAAACCGGTACTCCTGTTTAGGAACCTAATATAATCACATGTTTCTTTTACTTCATCCGGGTTAACACAATCGGGATAAGTAACTGTTTCAATAAGGGGCATTCCCAAACGGTCGGTTCGAAAAACACGTACGTGTCCGATATCAGATACTTCACGGCATGAGTCCTCCTCAAGACTCAACTGAATCAACCTGACTTTTTTGTGTTTTAAATTAATTTCACCTTCCACACCTATTATTCCCGTTCGCTGGAATCCGGTAGGTATGCTCCCGTCTAAGTATTGCTTACGCGTAATATGAACCTCTCCAACAATATTTAATTTTGATAAAAGGGATATTCTTATGGCAATTGCCAAAGCCTCTTTGTCGATTGCAAACGGGGGAGTATCATCAATATCATAAGTACATGCCGAATCGTTTGACAGGTGATATACTATTTCTTTCCTGGTTTTAAACTCCATCAATGCAGTACCATCATATTCCCCTAATTCACTCAGAGTAGGACGCATGTGCCTGATGACCTCCGCATCATATTCCTCGGGTTTTTGATATATTCCTGCCGGGCAATTACAAAAGAGTTTATGCCTGGTTTTTAATTGCTGATGAACTTCCAAACCCGACATAAAACCTATTTTGTTGTATGTTTCCTGAGTTGCCTCTTTTCGATTGACATAGCCAATTTCTTGTTTTGTTTGCTGATAATTTTTTTCCGGGTTAAAATTATTATCTGTCATAATTTATATATCGAAATTTTAAATTGAAGCCCCCAAAGGTATAGATTAAAGCAAATATTGGAAAGAATGTTTGAAAAAAAATATTTCCGGAGTAATTATCCGGAGTAGTTAAAAAATTTTTATACTTTTACTTAACTATTTTATTTATTAATCCAAAACATCCTTAAAATGAAATTTTCAATATTGAATTTTATAAAGATCTGGTTAATTTTTAAAAATTATGAAGGCAGGGAAATTAATTTACATATTTATTTTATCATGCTCTGTTTTTCTTTTTATTGAAGTTAAATCACAAAGTGAACTTTCCAGTAACAAAAACAGGTTCAGGATCGTTTTTTACAATGTGGAAAACCTGTTCGATATTTATGATGACTCACTGAAAATGGATGAGGAGTTTACACCCGGAGGAATTAAAGGCTGGAACAATAAAAAGTTCTATAAAAAGCTGAACAACATTTCAAAAATAATAATGAGTATTGGCGAGTGGGACCCTCCTGCCGTTGTCGGATTGTGCGAAGTGGAAAACAGGTTTGTGCTTAATAAGCTTATTTATGAAACACCGCTGAAAAATATCGGTTACAAGATAGTGCATGAAGAATCTCCTGATAAAAGAGGGATTGATGTGGCATTCCTGTATCGCCCGGACAAATTTGAACCGCTTTGGCACGAAGCTATTGGAGTATATTTCCCTTTCGACACTTCCTCGAAAACAAGGGATATCCTTTACGTAAAAGGTGTAATTGCAAATACCGACACGATTCATTTTTTTGTGAACCACTGGCCATCGAGGTATGGCGGATATCTTGTTACAAAACCAAAAAGAGAGTTCGTTGCAGGCGTTCTCAGAACAAAGGTGGATTCGATCTTTCAAACCGACATAGAGGCGAAAATTTTAATCATGGGCGATTTTAATGATGATCCGGATGATGAGAGTGTGTTGAATGTTCTTAATGCTAAATCCGATACAGCAGGATTACAAAATACTGATCTGTTCAACCTGATGTTTATATATGAAAAAAAATGGAAATCAGGCACACTTAAATACCTGGGCAAATGGAATGTATTCGACCAATTGATCATTTCAGAAGCTTTGTTTTCCGGTGTGTCAGGATTAAAGATCTCAGATGAGGGAGCAAAAATATTTAACCCTGATTTTCTTTTTGAAGAGGATATGAAATACCTCGGTATAAAACCTTTCAGGACGTATAGCGGGCCAAAGTACCAGGGCGGATTTAGCGATCATTTACCTATCTATTTGGATTTGATTTTTAACTAAACCTTATCGCCTTTACCGGGCTGATCTTCGTAATAATATAAGTAGGGATAATAAGCATTAAAGTGCAAAAAATCAAGGTGCCTCCATTTATAACCAAAAAATGAGATAATTGAAGATTTACAGGTACTTCCGAAACATAATAGGATTCCTGGTTCAGTTTAAATATACCTGTTTTTATCTGAAGCATACATAAACCAAGAGCTATCAGGTTACCCCAAAGAAGCCCTTTACCTATTATATATACAGCGTTGTAGATGAATATTTTTCTTACACTCCTGTTTTTAGCGCCCAACGCTTTTAGAGTTCCTATCATGTTGGTTTTTTCGAGGATTAGGATAAGAAGCGTGGAAATCATTGTAATGCCGGCAACCATTACCATCAGGGCTATTATTATGATAACATTCATGTCTTGTAACGAGAGC
>JADHVR010000146.1 GCA_016783885.1 Bacteroidales bacterium | reverse complement strand
TTGGGCATAACGTGTATCGGGGTATTGCCCGATTACTTGTTGAAAATCGCTTTTAGCCCCGGTAAAGTCTTCTGACTCAAATTTTTCCTGAGCGGTTTCGTAGAGGACCTGAGCATCACTCTTTTCTTCTTCTTCATAAATCAAGTCGAAAGTTGGCTCCCAAATATATACTTCCGGTGGGAAAAAATTGACCTCCGGATCAAAATTATTACCCCAGTAATTATACCTTACATCTTTTTCAGTGTAAACAGGTTCTTTGCAATAAACTAAAGTATTAAAGACATGGGGATCATCATCAATAACTGCATTCCAAATGAAAGGTACGGGGAAACTGCTATCATCAGTATAGACCTCCTCCTCGTCGTTATCCATTATTCGTTGGGTTTCATGAACATAATGTGCACCTGGATTACCTGTTAAGTCTATACTACAGTGATTATTTAAAAATAAACCATTCGCTCCGCAATTATGTATATAACTACTATCTATATTTATTCTGGATGAAAATGCACTAATACCCATCTCATCAACGTTGCCAACCTCAATGTTATTGAAATTATGAGCGCGCCCCCAGCCGCTAAATTGAATAGAAATCCCGAAATTACAATCAGTTATAGTAGTATTTAAAATATTAAAATCGCTGTAATCCTTAATATTTAAGGGTACATTCCAATAAAAAACCGGACAATCACCGGAAAAATCGCACTCATCTACTTCAAGGTAATTACTGCCTTGATTAAAAGTAAAAACCCAACAACTGCTATTTGTAAAATTACAATTTGATATTTCTGTATCTCGCCCGGGTATCCAAAACAATGAACTGTCCAAGGCGCAACTTTCAATTTGGTTATTACTGTTAGCAAAAAAGCCTATGGATATGTTTTTAAAGGTTACATTTGTTAAACTCAACTCATAAGATGTTGGCATTGTTGACAACTGAACGTTGTCGAACGAAGAACCACTTCCTATTTGTACTGAATGCCCGAAAAAAACGATGTAACCTAATGCACTAAGATCAGGATTGTTCTTCAGATATGAATTTGTCCCGAAAGATAAATTGCTGTTTTCGTAGCAATAAAAAACAGGGTATCCACTCTCGCTTTCAGGTTCAAATTTTTCGCTAAACACAAAATCACCACTGCCTTCATTGTTATTCATGTTTAAATAAAATTCGGTATTATTGTCGAAAGCAAGCGATATACCCGAATTAAGATATAAATTATCTGCCATGATATAACTTCGGGAAGGCATGTTTTGAGTATTTTCGATATACCCGCTCAACCCTGCTAATGTTAGCAAATCCTCTGCAAAAGGAATTTCATCGGTTTGCTGGGGCGCAACCAATGGTACATCGTTATATGGCAGATAACAATAAGCAGCGGTCCAGGTGTTCATATCATCGGCATATTCGAATGCTTCACCCATTTGGATGAAACTGTCAAGGTCATCATCAAGTTCATTGTCGCCGGGGTGGTTGGGAATGTAAGTTTCATAATCACCACCGCCATTTTCTAAACCGAGCTCGCCAAATTCTTCCCATATATTCCATGGCTCCTGGGCAAACACATCCGGTAAATAGCCTCTTGCTGCCGAAGCCCAGTAAAACAGTTGCTCGCTGTAATTACCGCCGCTAAAATACATTTCGGCATAGTTTTCCTCATTTGAACCGGTAGGCCCATGCAGGTAGCGGTTTTCGCATAAAACATCAGTGCCGTTGTCCGCTTCAAAGTACCAGGACACATCGGACGAGGAGTTAACATCGAATGTCAGGAGCATCTGCCCACAATCAATGTCTTCCATTGGTTCTGAAATACCGGAAACAGGGTAAAGTGCACTAAAATATTCGTTTACAGGAAACGCAAATCTTGGTTCAACTAAAGCTGTATTAACCGGCACACCGGTAAAGAAAACGGCCAGTTGGTCGCCGTGTCCAAGGTCGGTTGTTAGTTGGGCAATGGTGCTTTGGATGTTATCCCAGGTGGCTTCGCCGTCGATGTCGTCATAGTTACCATCTCCATCTAAATCATTATAATTTGGAGTAGCTGCACTGTTTCCATCCCAACTATATAGAACAAAAATATTCTGCTCTTGATAATTGTAATTTTGGATTAAGACATTATAGATCAAGGAGGTGTTGTACCAATTTCTTGGATTATCCATTGAAACTACAATTAATGCATAGTTGTAATTACTCAAAACCTTTTCAGGGTCAGGTTGAAATGAAGTACCATCCATAACAACAGGGTCAGGACGATCAGCAGAGGATATTTCTTCATAATCAGAAGATAATCCTTTGGGGTAAATTTGCAAATCATTTATTGTATAATCCCCATTTATGGTACTTACAAAAATAACCCTGCTACCATGGTACCACGAAGCGAAAGGTGAGTCATCTGAAAAGAAAACCCACGCTTCTGCGTACGGGTTAGTTACATTATCATTGTCAATTAAATCTACCGAAGCAGTTACAGAATTGAATGAGGAAAAAACATCTATTTTTCCCACATCATCAGAGAGAACATCATTTAAAACCAAATCATTAGCCTGTTGTCGGCTAAATTGGGCATTTACATTAGTTGCAAATAATACGGCAACTAAAAAAATCGAAAGAAAATTTACGTTTTTCATTTTTAAAAAATTTTAATTAGTACTTTATTAATTTAACAGAATTATAATAGTTTCCATTTACTTTTAACCGGGCAACATAAGTTCCTGATTTAACCGGGGCGTTATTAAAATTATTACCTCCCCAAGTAATATTATGCGAACCTCCTTTTGTTGTTTTTTTTATTAAATCAAAAATTATCGTGCCTTGCATATCATAAATAGAAAGAATTATCGTGGAATTATTTATTAGTTTTAATTTGAAATTTACGTCAGAAATAAATGGATTAGGGAAACAGGAAATCTCATTATTACTAATGCTGTTTGTTTTTATTTTTGTTATAGGGTTATCTATGAAATTACCTTGGCCGTCGTTAAATTTTATATTTAAATTTGTTGGTAAAGTTCCTCCTCCGCTTCGAATTGTTGCAATATCATGATAATTGTTTCCATCCAGGTCAATACAAGCTATTCTTTTCAAAAATGCACCAAAATTATCTATTGGAATAAACTGATCATATTCCAATTGAAAATCACCCTTATTATAGTATATGAATAACCCCGAATTATCCTGTGCAATAAAAACCATATCGGGCAACGAATCATTGTTAAAATCAGCTATCTGTG
This sequence comes from Bacteroidales bacterium, assembly GCA_016783885.1. Classification (GTDB taxonomy): domain Bacteria; phylum Bacteroidota; class Bacteroidia; order Bacteroidales; family JAADJA01; genus JAADJA01. The sequence goes on along the minus strand of JADHVR010000146.1, from coordinate 2,471 downwards.
CATAACGGCAAAAGGGAGTAAACTCAAAATAAGGATGTTCGTAAAACTGGTTATTGCCAAGATTTTCGAACATATATACACGGTGGTGGGGGTACACAAAAGTCCTATGGGTAATAATATCAATGTCATTATCATTATCAAAATCGGAAAGTAAAACATCGTGGCTTGTTGTGGTGGTTAATATTTGTTGTTGAAAACCTGTTTCGGTACTAAAATATATTTCGGTATTTGAACCGCATACTACTACATCACTTCTTCCATCATCATTCAAATCGGCACATGCTATATCGCCTGGAGGAAAATCCAAATCGTAATATTCGGGTTCGGAAAAGTTGCCTGTGCCGTCGTTGTAGATTATGCCCCAGAGGAAGTCGTTGTTATGTGCAAAAAGTAAATCTGCAAAACCATTACCATTTACATCGCCGCTTGTAATAAATGGAACCGGTGGTTCAGGATAAATTGGAAAGGATTTTATGCTATCAAATTGTGTTTGACCATAATTATATATTATTGAAATACTTATTAGATAAGGATTTGATGAAACAGTTGTACTAAAAATGTCAATATATTGATTATTATCAATAATGTCCCCATTTGCTTCTGGAAATCCAGGATAAAAAGTAATTGAATCTTTATTTGAAAAATATCCGTCAGAATCATTTAATAAAATGCTACAACCTCCCCAGGTTGGAGAACTATGGCCAGTTATAATATCAAAGTCATCATCCAAGTCTATATCATTACAAAATATTGATTGTACACCATAAGGCACATTATATTCACTTTTACTATCCCCAACAGTAAACGAAAGCAGTGTAACGGCGAGAAAAAGGAGTGTAAGTTTTTTCATTGTAATATTTTTTAAGAACAGAGGTTTTGTTTTGAGTGTATAAAGTTAAGCAATTTTTTCATCCAATGCTCAAACAATTAGTGCATAATTGTAATTGCTTACTACTTTTTCAGGGTCAGGTACGAACGCAGTGCTTTCCATTGCCAAAGGATCAGGACGGTCTGCCAATGAAATTTCCTCATAATCTGATTTAAAATTCTTTGGAAATATTTCAACATAACTTATTGAATAATTGCCATTTTGGGCGTCAACAAAGATTAATCTTGAAGAATGATACCATGATGCAAAAGGTGAATCATCAGAGAAGAATATCCATGATTCCGAATAAGGATTAGTTACGATTTCATTATCTATCAGCTCTACATCAATTGAATGGCTGTCATAAGATGAAAACACATCTGCTTTTTCGATATCATCAGCCAATGCAAAGGCGGACAGGAATCCGATAGTTATTTTCATCTGTATGTAATGAATTCGTTTCTTTGTCGTTAATTAATCAAAACCGGTTTATGTGCACACAAACGGAACACTCGATTATTGAAGATCGGATCACCATCTTAAAAAAGGTAAAAATTTTTTCGGAAACCGAAGATGAAGTCTTAATGGAGATAGCCTCGGTTTTAACTGAACTCAGAGTCAGAAGCGGGCAGAATATCTTTAAAAAAGGCGAAGAAGGGGATGCCATGTATATCATAAAAGAAGGCAGTGTAAGGGTGCATGATGGTAACCATGTTCTGTCACGACTGGTATCAGGTCAGGTTTTCGGTGAGTTTGCTTTATTCGATAAGGAATTACGCTCTGCATCCATTACTGCTGAGGAGCCAACTGTTTTGCTTGAGCTTGACAGGGATGATTTTTACAAGGTAATGGCAGAAAAGGTTGAGGTAACCAAAGGTGTTCTTCGGAAGGTGATCAAACGAATCCGCGAAATGAATGAACTGGAAAGTAAGCTTGCTAAGAGCTATCTGAAAATCCGGAAACAGAAAAGTGAAATTGAAGCTCAACACCAAAATATCCTGGAACAAAAGTCTAAGCTAGAGAAAAGCAATAAACAGCTCATAAAACTGAATGAAGAAAAGAACAGGCTGATCAGTGTTGTTTCGCATGGCTTAAGAAATCCTCTTACCAGCAGTTTATGTGTGATTGATTTATTACAACAGGATGCAGATAATCTGACAGATGAACAGCAAGAGTATTTTAGGCTGATACATAACAGCCTGAGAAGAATAAACAGTATGATAAACCAAATCCTTGATATTGATATCATCGAACTTCAACGTAGTAAATTAAAGACAGAAAATGTAAACCTGTCAGAGATACTGAGACAAATTGAAGAAAGCTTTAAATATACCCTTACAATCAAAAAGTTAAACCTGGATATTAAGCTGCAAAATTTATATGTGGACGTTGACAGGAATTTTGTTTACATCATTTTAGATAATCTTCTGTCGAATGCAATAAAGTTTTCTCCACCTGATAAGAACATCTATATCGACCTGTTTGAATCGGAAGGGAAAGCCCGGATTGAGATCAGCGATGAGGGGCCCGGTATAAGCCAGGAAGCCTTGCAGACCCTTTTTGACAAACCACAGGCACATGGCAGGCAGACGGATAAAACAGG
>JADHVR010000011.1 GCA_016783885.1 Bacteroidales bacterium | reverse complement strand
CTTTACACCATTTTGTTCAGCCTCTTGTAAAAACTGAAGCTTTTCTTCCTTGGTAAATGTTCTTTTTCTTGTCATAATCGTACAAATTTATAGATTTTTAACTATAACCTTGTCCGACTTTCTGAGGGGCTAAAACATCCAAACTAATCTATTAAAATTAATATTGTATGAATAAGATACAAATTGAAAGATTAAGGAGTTTCGTAAAAAAGCTAAAAAAAGAAAGTTATTTATTTATTTTTATTGGTGTTTTTTTAATATTAGTATTTTTGTTATATTATTTAGTTGATAATGTTTGTGTTAACTTGGGAGTTAGCAATAAACACATCGTAGGAATTCAATCTATATTACTAGTTTCTTTAGCATTTCTTATTGAGCGAATATATAAAAAAGTATCTTTCAAAAGGAATTTTTTTAGACATTTTAGATTTTACAATATTAATGGATGGTATATCTACTTAACTGATAAAAATTACAATAAAATAAAAACAAAATTCAATGAGCCAGAAAAGTTGATTAATCACAGACAAGAGATTTATACATCAACATATTATTCATATTTCAATAAGTCTCTTAATACATATAATCCTCCTAACAATAGTTCTAAGCTAATTAAACAATATCTAGTCGAATTGAGGAAAAATGATTACAAACAATTTTTAAAATTTTCATACTTTGACTTTAAACAAAAAAGTGCATATAAATATGCAGCCGATATTTTATACTTCCATAATATTATTTATAAGTTTGGGGAAATTGAATTTTTTAACAGAAATAATGATGATTTAGAAATTAACGCATTTAATTCTTCTGCATTAGATAAAGGTCAAATATTAAAACCCCGTGTTAAGTCGGATTTTTTTTATGCAAAAATATACTATAAAAAAGCAACTTATTTTATAGACATTCACAATGTTAAAATGATAATAGGCTCTATGTTTGAATTTGTTGTAGTAACAAATTCAAATACATTTTTGTTTAAAAAAGGAAAGATAACAGTTTTAAGTAATTATAAATTTATTCGTGACAAAAATAAAAATATTGAATAAAATTGATATTTCAAAAGAAATAGTTATTTATTAAATTATAGAAAAAAATGATAATAATAAAAAATAAAAAGACAATTTTTTATTAGTTGCTTGATTCATTAGAAAATCTATTAGACAAGAACTAATAAAATCATGGGATAAAAAAATGTCTCAATTTCGTTAAGCCGGCTCGGGGTTATTCATTTGTTCACTTTCTTTTAAATTCTTCTTTATTATTTCTAATTGTTACAATTAATTTACTATTGTTAATAAACTCTAAAACTACACCATGTAAAATAAATCTTGAATAATTTGTAATCTGATAAATATCAACTGCTCTTTTACTTCCTTGAATCTCTTTGAAACAAATAAATTCAAATGTATAATAATTTCTTTATTGCTGGATGTGCTAATCCATTTTCCATAATAATTTTTCATCATATATGTATTTTTTTCAAAATTACTACAGACGTTTTGCGAATTGCAACTAATTCTTACTCTTTTTTTATCCTTTGAAATTTTTTTACTTCCTTAGCTTCTGATTGCCTGAATGAAATGAATATCTGGAGTGCAAATTCCGAAATGTATGAAACAGACTGACAATAAAATCCTTTCAGTTTTAAATATAGTTCTTTTACGTCTTTCTAAGTTTATAAAAACTTAAGCGATGGAAATTTAAATAATAGAAAATAGTACTTAGTTAAAGCACTTTTGTAATTACTTATTTGATTTAAGCCGCTCCGAAATAATCTCAGAAATCCTGTCAATTCCAATCCTGTCCTGCTTCATTGAATCCCTTTCGCGGATGGTAACGGTATTATCTTCAAAAGTCTGGTGGTCAATCGTGAAACAATAAGGTGTTCCGATAGCATCCTGACGGCGGTACCTTTTTCCGATGGAATCCTTTTCTTCATAAAAGCACATGTAATTATATTTCAGCTTATCAAATATCTCCATTGCTTTTTCGGGCAATCCGTCTTTCTTCACCAAAGGTAAAACTGCTGCTTTGATGGGTGCAAGGAAGGGAGGAATTTTCATTACAATTCTTTCAGAGCCATCCTCAAGTTTCTCTTCTGTATAAGCATTACTTAAAACTGCAAGGAAAGTCCTGTCCAAACCAATAGAAGTTTCTACAACGTAAGGAATATAACTGTCATTGATTTCCGGGTCGAAGTACTGTATTTTCTTTCCCGAATATTCCTGATGAGATTTCAGGTCAAAATCTGTTCTTGAATGAATTCCTTCAAGTTCTTTAAATCCTATTGGGAATTCAAACTCGATGTCGAAGGCAGCATTGGCATAATGCGCCAGGTTTTCGTGTTCATGGAATTTATATTTTTCCTGCGGTATTCCCATTCCCAGGTGCCACTTCATACGTTCTTCCTTCCAGTAATCGAACCACTTTATTTCATCTCCCGGACGTACAAAAAACTGCATCTCCATTTGTTCGAACTCCCGCATACGGAAAATAAACTGGCGTGCCACGATCTCATTCCTGAAAGCCTTACCCATCTGTGCAATGCCGAATGGGATTTTCATCCTGCCAGTTTTCTGGATATTCAGGTAATTCACAAAAATACCCTGTGCTGTTTCAGGACGAAGATAAATCTCGTTTGCCTCATCACTCAGCGAACCAATCCGTGTTGAAAACATCAGGTCAAACTGGCGTACATCGGTCCAGTTTCGTGAGCCGGATATAGGGCAAACAATACCGAGGTCTTCAATCAGGGTTTTTACATCACCCAGTCTTTTATCCTTCATGGCTGAATAAAGCCGTTGCTTGATATCTTCGATTTTCTTTTTATTACTAAGTACCCTGGGATTAGTATTTGAAAACTGTTCTTCATCGAAAGAATCACCAAAACGTTTTGCAGCCTTTGTTACTTCCTTTTGTATCTTACCTTCAAGTTTAACAATATGGTCTTCAACCAAAACATCCGCCCTGTACCGCTTTTTGGAATCTTTGTTATCTATCATCGGATCGCTAAACGCGTCCACATGCCCGGAAGCCTTCCACACGGCAGGATGCATAAAAATAGCAGCATCCACACCAACAATATTCTCATGGTACTGAACCATTGATTTCCACCAGTAATCCTTGATGTTGTTTTTCAACTCAACGCCATACTGTCCGTAATCGTAAACGGCACTCAATCCATCGTATATTTCACTGGATTGAAAAACAAACCCATACTCTTTAGCATGGGCAATGATCTTTCTGAATTTATCCTCGTTATTTGCCATGGTGCAAAAGTAGAAGAATTTTGAAATGACTTAAATTTAAATCTTAATTAAATCTTAATTAGTAAAGAAATCCAAAATATTTCCCAATTGATTACTCGAAGCGGCAAAAAATTCAGTGTACTTACAGCGTGTACAGCTAACAGTGGTAAATTTTCGGTTCTGAATATTAAAGAGTTTTGTAACAAAACTGCCGGTAGCCCTCATTTCACCGGTCTCAAATTGTTTATTCCCACATTTAGGGCAAGTATATTTTAAATGCTGCATAGTTTATAATTTTAAAATAGATCTAAAGCACAAAAGTATCAAATTATACTGAAACGCATCCGTACGGACAAATATAACATTAATTAATTATTTGGCTATAAGTTAAGTGTGTCTCAATTTTCTCGTATTCTTGTTCGGTGTCAGTTTACTCAGAAAATTTATCATTTAACGATTTAAATCCATTCCCGATAATTTCATTGGCATTAATTACAGTCATAAATGCCCTGGGGTCAACCCTATTAATAAATTCCTGCAGTATGGCAAGTTCCCTGCGATTAACAACAGTATATATAATGGTTCTTTCATTTCCGTTGTACATACCTTTTCCCTGAATAAAAGTACCTCCCCTGTTCAGGTCATTAATGATCTTATCACGCAATTCCTGTGGTTTCTCCGATACGATAAATAATGATTTATCATAACTGATACCTTGCAGCACAACATCTATTACTCTTCCCGTAATAAAGATAACCAATAACGAATACAATGGTATTTTCCAATCCTGAAATGCAATCAATCCAAATATAACAATAACAGAATCGACGGCTATCAATAATTGTCCGAGCGGAAGCTTTGTGTATTTACCAATGATCATCGCAACAACATCCGACCCGCCTGAAGTTGCTTTTGCTTTAAATATCAGGCCCAGCCCTAAACCCATTAATACACCGCCAAAAATGGAAGATAGCAATGCATCATCCTCCACTAACGGGTTTTCTCCCCAAAAATAAGCTAATCCATCAACAAAGACTGCGGTTAGTACAAATCCGATAACTGTTTTTATACCAAACCGGGGTCCTAATATTTTAATTCCGATCAATGTAAGCGGAATATCAAAACACAATGCCATTAAACCTACGGGTGTCCCAAGTAAATAATGTAATACAATTGATATTCCGTAAACACCTCCCGGGACTATCTTATACGGAGTGATAAAAAATACAAAACCCGAAGCTAATATAAACGACCCGATAATTATAAGGCTGTATGCAATAAACCACTTTTTAGAAAATAATTTCTCTTTAACTATAAATGACATGATATTAGTACTTTACGTTAAATAATTCGTTTTTAAAAGGCTGCGAAAGTAATCTTTTATTTTATTCTCACAGAAAAAAGTTATATTTGAAGATAATTTATATATAAAAGCAACTTTTTCAACATAATAGCTGTCTTGCAAGACATAAGGATAATTTAAATAATTAATTTTGTTAAAGACTAACAATCAATTTATAACGTTAATATTCAAATTATCTGTGCGCTTTAAATACAGGTAATTTGCAGCCCTGTTGTTTTGGTATTAATTTTTTTTTAATTTAGCGAACTTTTTTAACATGGAATATTTTCAGATGAAAATACATATAAGGGCAGTATTTTTTATAGTAATGATTTTGCCGGTGTGTATAATAAATGCTCAGCAAGAGGCACATTATGCGCACAATATGTTCAATAATTTATCTATTAATCCCGGTTTTGCCGGAAGCATAAACGCTATTTGTGCAACAGGTATAGCCCGTCAACAATGGATAGGATTTAAAGATACTGAAACAGGAGATAATGTAGCACCCGAAACATATCTGTTTGGCATTCATTCCCCTTTAAATATACTACATGGTGGTATTGGAGCTGTTGTTTATCAGGATAAGCTTGGATATTCCAAAGAAATAGGTGTAAAATTGATATATGCATACCGTACTGATATTGGAATGGGTAATCTTGGAATTGGAATCCAGGTAGGATTTATTAACGGAAGTATCGACTTTAATAAATTAATTGATGGAGCTAATCAACAGGACGATCCAATCTTAATGGATAAAAGTGATGAAAGCGATATGCTGCTCGATTTGGGATTCGGATTGCATTACGTTGTACCTAATAAGTTTTATGTCGGACTGTCAACACAACGCTTATCCGAATCAGAATCACCAGCTGATATTTTGGCATATAAAACCAAAAGGCATTACTATCTTTCGGCAGGATACGAATTTTTATTTCCGAATAATCCGTCTTTCGAGATTGATCCTTCGATTTTAGTTAAATCTGATGGCGTAAAAACGCAATTTGATATTGCAGCACTTCTTAAATACAATAATAAAGTATGGGGTGGCGTTAGTTATAGCATAATTAGAACAGTGGATCCTCTTTCGGTTTTAATCGGACTGAAAGTAAAGGATGTTAGAATTGGTTATGCATACACAATACCAACATCGAAAATAGGCAGCAGTGGAAGCCATGAAGTAATGATTGGTTATTGTTTTAAAATTGAAATTGATAAGGGTAGAAGAAGTTATAAGAACACAAGGTTCTTGTAAAAAAACGAAACTATAAATTTATTATAAAGTAAAAAATTAAATATTATATTACAATTGAATAAAATCAGCTATTAATATGAAAAGGATTCTTTTTTATTTGGTCGCATTACTTATTTTAGGTAGCTGTGGTAGTTCGGGAAATGGTGAACTTATCGGTGTACAAAACAGAAAACCTTATTATCAGCCTACTCCTTTTGGAATGGCTTATATTCCATTAGGCAGTTATACAATGGGTGCCGGAGAGGAGGATGCTGCTTACGCACACGTTCATCAACCCAAAACAATTACTATTTCTGCCTTTTATATGGATGAAACGGAAATTACCAATAATGAATACCGAGAGTTTGTTTATTGGGTTAGAGATTCAATAGCCAGAGTATTGTTAGGAGATATCTTACCCGAAGATTACCTTATTGAGGAAAATAGAAAAACAGGTGAAATCTATGATCCTCCTTACTTAAACTGGGATAAAAAGATTGACTGGCATGGCGAAGAAGAAAAAGAAGTACTGGAAGAGCTTTTCCTTCCTGAACATGAAAGATATTTCAGAAAAAAAGAAATCGATACAAGGAAACTTAATTATGAGTATTATTGGGTTGATATAAGAGCTGCGGCAAAAAAAGATTTCTCACAAGATGGAAATTCTGAAGCCGGAGCATTGGCAAACCGTCCTCAGGGCTTGCAAGACAGGTCAGTTTATGTCAGGAAAGAAATAATCAATGTTTACCCTGACACACTCGTATGGTTATTTGATTATTCATATTCGTTTAATGAACCTCTGGCCCAAAAATATTTTTGGCATCCAGCCTATGACAACTATCCTGTTGTCGGTGTAAACTGGTGTCAGGCAACAGCATTTTGTGTTTGGAGAACACAATTGAAAAACAGATACCTTGCACGTAAAAAAGGAGAAGCCAGCATTCATGATTACCGCTTACCAACAGAAGCTGAATGGGAATGGGCAGCCAGAGGCGGACATGACTATAACCCATATCCCTGGGGAGGTCCATATACAAAAAATGACAAAGGTTGTTTCCTGGGTAACTATAAACCCATAAGAGGAAATTATACCGATGATGGAGGGGCAACTCCAATCATCGTTGCTCACTATCCTCCTAATGACTGGGGTCTTTATGATATGGCAGGAAATGTTGCTGAATGGATCGGCGATGCATTTGACGAGTCATCATATAATTTTACCTGGGATCTCAACCCCCATTATCAATACAACGCTGAAGACAATGACCCGCCTATTCTAAAAAGAAAAGTTGTAAGAGGTGGTTCATGGAAAGATATCGGATATTATATGCAAGTTACGTCTCGTACTTATGAATATCAGGATACTGCAAAATCATATATCGGTTTCAGGTGTGTTGAGCCTTTCCTTGGCAGGCAAAAAGATGATAATCCTGCAAAAGCCTCGCATATATATAAAAAATAATGATAGAATAAAATAAATTTGAGTGTAAAATCATTAAGTTAAATTTTATAATAATTAATTATGGGATTAGATAATATTGTTAAGAGCAGAGGGTTTAGAAATTTCATGGCAAAGCTTTACGGCTGGGGAGCTTCCCTTGTTATTCTCGGAGCGCTTTTTAAGATCAATCACTATGCGGGTGCTGATATTATGTTGATTTTTGGTCTTGGTACAGAGGCTATAATATTTTTCTTCTCAGCTTTTGAACCACCTCATGTTGAACCCGACTGGAGCATGGTTTATCCCGAACTTGCAGGAATGTACCATGGTATATCAGCAGAAATTGAAGAAGATAAAACGGAAGGACGTGCTGAAGATTTGGACAAGATGCTTGCCAATGCAAAAATTGGACCTAAGCTAATAGAAAGTCTCGGACAAGGATTAAGAAACCTGAGTGATAACACAAACAAATTAAGCGATATAACAGATGCTTCAATTGCCACAAATGAATTTACCGAAAAGGTAAAAAATGCATCTCAATCTGTTGGTTCCTTATCTAAATCTTATAATAAACAAGCTGAAACCATTAATAATGATATTTCAATATCAGAAAACTATCGTAATTCTATTAAGAATGCATCAGATTCTGCATCCGGATTATCAAAAATATATTCGCAGGCTTCAGAATCGATTAAAAATGACCTTGCTGCAACAGGAAGTTTTGCCGAAAGTGTTAAAGCTGCAACTCAATCGGCAAATCAACTGGCTCAAAACTATAATAAATCATCAGAACTTTTATCAAAATCAGCGGAAGCTCTTGATTTTACCACTTTAAAAGAAAATAATTACGGAGACCAATTAAATAAAATATCTCAAAACCTTGCTTCGCTGAATGCAGCTTATGAAATGCAATTGCAAAATTCAAACTTACAAACAGAATCTTCAAATAAACTTCAGGAAACGTTTGAGAAATTTGTCAGCAATCTCAACAGTTCTATTGAAAATACATCTAAATACAAGGAGAATATATCTGCACTGAACAACATTTTTCAAAATCAGTTACAGGGTACTTCTGAGCAGGTTGAAACTACGGCTAAACTTAAAAACACTCTGGATGAATTCCTGAACAAACTGAACGAATCAGCCGACAAGACCATCAAATATAATGAAGAACTTGGTAATTTGTCTGAAAAAGTGGCTGCACTTAATACAGTTTACAGCAATATGCTTTCAGCAATGAATGTTAAAACAGAAAGTTAGAATTTAAATAAACTTTTAATCAGGAATTAAAACAGAAAAAAAGAATGGCCGGATATAAGGAAACCCCGCGGCAGAAGATGATAGCCATGATGTACCTGGTACTGACTGCTCTATTGGCACTGAATGTATCAAGGGAAATTTTAAGTGCTTTTCTTGTTGTAAATGAAAGTATGGAAACTACGACTGAACAGTTTTCCCTTAAAGTTGATGAAATCTTTACTGACTTTGAAGCACAATATACTATTAATCCTAAAAAAGTTGGTAAATATTGGGAACAAGCACAAACTGCAAGATCTTTATCTGACAGTTTGGTAAATTACATCGAAGGCTTAAAAGCCAAAGTTATTTCCCTTACCGAAGGGATTTCGATAGAAGAAGCAGATACAATTAGTTTATATAATATTAACAAAAAAGATAATTTTGACAGACCTACGAATTTTTTCATTGGTTCGGATACAAAAAAAGGTGAAGCAACTAATTTATTAGACAGCATTACTACTTATAAAGAGAAAATGATTAAGCTGGTTGATGAAGACGACAGAGCAGGATTTGATTTGGGGCTTAAAACAGATGGTGATTACAGAAATGCCGATGGGAAATCACAACCTTGGGCAAGGCATCATTTTTATCATACCATTCTAGCAGCCGATCTTGCTATCCTGAATAAATTTATTGCTGAAATATATAATGCTGAAGCAAACGTTATTAATTATTTGTACTCCTCCATATCAGCAGAAGACTTTAAGTTTGATGAAGTGAGTGCCAAAGTAATTGCAAGTAGCAACTATATATTCCAGGGTGATGATTATCGTGCGGAGATTATTGTTGCCGCTTATGATTCAAAACAACATCCTGATATATATGTTTTAGAAGGAGCTGATACTTTACCTCACGGTAAAATCAATTTAGCAAAAAAAATAGAAACAGATAAAGGGAAAGGGATATTAATATTGCCGCAAAGCACCGAAGGGACGAAAAAATATGCCGGTATTGTTCAGATAAAAAATCCATGGGGTGTTCCGACTAATTATCATTTTAAAAGTGAATTTATTGTTGCCAAGCCTTCCGCTACAATTTCTGCTACCAAAATGAACGTTTTTTACAGAGGTGTTGATAATCCCGTATCAATTTCTGCTTCAGGTAAAGCTGATGCACAAATACGGCCTGATATTACTTCCGGAAGAATAGTCAGAACTGACCAGGGGTGGGTTGTACGCAACATTCCTCCTGAAGCTTATGAAACTACTATAAGGATTTTTGCTGAAGATAATGGTGGAAGGAAATTCATGGGTGAACAATTATTCAGGGTGAAAAGATTGCCTGACCCTATTGCTAAAGTCATCGGGATTTCTGATGGAAAAATTTCAACAAAAAAAATGCTTGCCAATCCGTTTTTATTATGTCAGTTGCCTGAAGGTGTCGATTTTGAATATGATTTTAAAGTAACCTCTTTCACCATGTTTATCCCGCAGGGTGGTGGTTATTTTTCAACCGAAAAGGCTGAAAACCAAATGTTCTCTCAAAAAATGGTTGACCAGATACAAAATCTGAAAAAAAATGATGTGATTCTTTTTCAAGATATTAAAGTACGAGGACCGGAAGGACCTCGTAAAATCGAATCTATTAATATTACTATAAACTAAAAAATAATAAACTAACTTATAAATTTTATGAAAACAATAGTAAGCATACTGTTAATGGTTGGTATTTTCTTTGGGATTAATACCCTGTCAACTGCTCAGATTCTTGACAGTCCGCGTGATGGTGTATGTGATGAGATAAACCTTTTGGATAAAAAACCTATACCTTATTATCCTGTCAGGGAAGCTGATGTTGTTTGGAAAAAAAGAATATGGCGAATCATTGATTTACGACAAAAGATGAACCTTCCTTTTTATTACCCCGAAACACCTCAGAAAGGATGGAAGAATTTTATGACAACAATAATGGATGCCATTCGGGAAGGGTCTATAACTGCGTATGATCCCAATGACGACCAGTTTTTAGTTCCTTTAACTTATCAGGAAATTGAAAAAAAATTCACAGGGACCGATACGGTACCTATTTTTGATCCGGAAAATCCACAGAGAATTTTAAGATATGAAGTGGTAGTAGAAGACTTTGACCCAACTGAAGTACAAAGGATCAAATTAAAGGAAGATTGGTTTTTTGATAAACAAAGATCTGTTATGGATGTTCGTATTCTTGGGATTTGTCCGGTCAGGAATCTTTATGACGATGATGGAAATCAATTCGGATTTGAAGATATGTTCTGGATCTATTTCCCGGAAGCAAGACCGATATTTGCCCAGGCAGAAGTATTTAATAGAAAAAATGGAGCGGAAAGACGAACTTACGATGAAGTATTTTGGAAAAGGATGTTCGGCAGCTATGTTTATAAAGAAGAAAATGTTTATAACAGAGAAATCACTGATTACGCATCAGGAATGGATGCCCTTTTGGAAGCTGAAAGAATAAAAAACGAGCTGTTTGAATATGAACACCAACTTTGGGAATTTTAATACAAGCTTATAATATAAATAACTCCTCTGCCCGGGGGAGTTTTTTTGCCCCGAACCCGATAAACAGGAAAAGACAAATATCAAACGAAACAAAGTAAGCGATACGAAGTTAGTCCGTAAGGAAAATTCCGGTAACGAAATTCAAATAATGTGCTAATTTTGTTACCCGGATGAAACCTGTTAACATACTTGATACACCAATCAAATACCTCAAGGGAGTTGGTCCTGTTAGGGCTGACCTTCTGAAAAAAGAATTAAATATTTTTACATTTAATCACCTGCTCAATTATTTCCCTTTCAGATATGTTGACAGAAGTAAATTTTTTAAGATTCAGGATATTAATAGTGATGCCTCATATGTTCAGCTAAAAGGAAATATAAAAAATATTCAAAAGGTTGGAAAACCGCGGGCACAACGAATTGTTGCATACTTTGAAGATGAGACGGGAACAATAGAGTTGGTCTGGTTTAAAGGATTAAGATGGATCATTAATAAGTTTAAACCTGATGAAGAATATATTGTGTTTGGAAAACCGGCTTATTTCAATGGAAAGTATAATATTCCGCACCCCGAAATTGAAGCTGTTTCTGACGGGAAAATAAACCTTGGCGAAAAATTACAAGCCTTTTACTCTTCAACTGAAAAACTGAAATCAAAAGGATTAGACAGCAAAGGAATCGGCAGGATAATGAAAAATCTTATTGTCGCTGTTAAAGATTATATTCCTGAAACACTTTCAACAGACATACTGGAAAACCTTAAACTGATTCCCGGAAAAGAATCCCTGCTAACTGTTCATTTTCCAGGAAACCAACAAATATTAGAAAAAGCACGGGCACGGCTGAAGTTTGAAGAATTATTTTTTATCCAGCTAAACCTTTTAAAACTAAAACTACTTAGAATTGAGAAAATCAAAGGTCACAAATTTCCTGTTGTCGGTTCCTTTTTCAATGATTTCTACAATAACAACCTTCCATTTGATTTAACAAATGCTCAGAAAAAAGTAATAAAGGAAATCAGGGCGGATCTGGGGTCTGGAAAACAAATGAACAGATTGCTGCAGGGGGATGTGGGCAGTGGCAAGACCCTTGTGGCGCTTATGACTATGCTGATAGCTTTAGACAACAATTACCAGGCTTGCATAATGGCGCCCACCGAAATCCTGGCAAACCAGCATTATGCAACCGTTTCGAAAATGCTCTCAGGACTCGGTATTAATACTAGGTTATTGACCGGATCAACTAAAACATCGCTAAGAAATGAAATTCACACTCAATTACAGGATGGCACTTTACAAATTCTTATCGGTACACATGCTTTGATTGAAGAAACGGTAAAATTCAAAAACCTCGGATTGGTGGTAATTGATGAACAACATCGCTTTGGTGTTGCACAAAGAGCAAAACTCTGGAAAAAGAATGTTATTCCGCCTCATATTCTTGTAATGACCGCAACTCCCATACCACGAACATTAGCAATGACGCTATACGGCGACCTTGATGTCTCTATTATAGACGAAATGCCTCCGGGCAGGAAATCAATAAAAACCGCTCATTATTATGATAAGGACAGGCTAAAAGTATTCGGATTTCTAAAAAAACAAATAAAATCGAGCAGACAGGTTTACAATGTTTATCCTTTAATAAATGAATCGGAAAAACTAGATTTGAAAGACCTGATGGATGGATATGAGAGCATTACTCGTGCTTTTCCGTTGCCGGAATATGCAGTCAGTATTGTACACGGACAAAAAAGCAGCAAGGAAAAAGACTACGAGATGCAACGGTTTGTAAAAGGTGAAACCCAATTAATGGTGGCTACTACTGTAATCGAGGTGGGAGTTGATATTCCCAATGCTTCGGTAATGGTGATAGAAAATGCAGAACGGTTCGGACTGTCACAGCTTCATCAGTTAAGAGGAAGGGTTGGCAGAGGCGCTGATCAATCATATTGTATTTTGATGACAAAAGATAAGCTCACTAATGAAGCACGGCAAAGAATACAAACGATGGTAAGAACGACTGACGGATTCGAAATAGCCGAAGCCGATCTAAAGCTCAGAGGCCCGGGCGACCTGCAAGGCACACAGCAAAGCGGAATTCTTGACCTGAAGATAGCTGACCTAATAAAAGATGAGAAAATATTAAAATATTCAAGAAAGGTTGCTGCTGACATCCTTGAAGAGGACCCGCATCTTGAAATGGAGAAAAATATACCTGTTCTAAATCAGCTCAGGTATATTAATAAAAACAAACCTAACTGGAGTCTGATAAGTTGAAGTATGTTTTTTTGCTTTTCCTGTCATTCCGATGACCAAAGGAAATCCGTAGGAACCTATGCGGTGGACTTGTGTGGCGAAGTGAGGAATCCCCTGGCTATTGCGTGCTCCGTTAGTGTTTCAGACACTCGGGTTTCGCCGGGGGATTCCTCGCTCCTTCGCACATGCCTTCCCCCCGGCTCGAAATGACAGGAAGACGTGTTCGGAATAACAGAGAAGAAGCTATTGGCTGAACTCCTTAGACAATCCGTTTTATGACTTAATAAATTTTGCGCTGCCGGTTTCTATACCGTTTACGATTAATTGCACAAAATACATCCCTTTCTGCCAGCCTTTTACATTTACAGTAATGGTTTCTTTTCCATCCGGCACTTTTATTTCCTCCACCTTCAACCCCTGCGAATTGTAAACTTTGATCACCATTTGCCCACCAACCTGAAACCCGTAACCTGAAACCTGAAACTTTTCCTTAACTGGATTCGGCCACACCTTCAACTCCCCATTCGTCTCCTCTACAAACTCATAAGTATTTGTACCCGTTGCGCACCCAGGCGTATCACAGCCCATACTGTCAACTTTTATTACCCAGGCATGTTGGGTATAATTAGTAGAGGGTCCAAATACCTGGCCGCAGGCTGCAAAGCCGTTATCGCTTGTAGTGATTACATCATAAAGATAATTATAACCATTAGTCCCGCTTAAATTATAGTACAACCTATACCACAGGCTGTCTCCTTCACTGTTTATTTTTAACATCCATCCTGAAAAATCAGGATATGGCCATACAAGCTGTGCTGTAGTAGTATAACCGGTTGCTATATATCCTCCATCGTTTGTTTGCCTGATGTTACTAACCCTTTTGTTGTATTCGCTTGTACCAAATTTCTTGTCCCAGATAATATTACCTTCCAAGTCTATTTTTTTTATCTTAATAGTGCGGTAAGCATCCCAACTACCCGACATAGAATCGGCATAGCAGGCTGCTGCAATGATATTGCCGTCGTGGGCATTACACAACAGTGTTTTAGTGTCGTAGTACGGACCTCCGACATTTATAAACCATTCTTCATTTCCCAGGCTGTCAACCTTGTAAACCATTGGCTCGCCGGTATAATTAAAACCGGGTTTAAAACGATACGCTCCTATTGCAAAGCCTTTGTCAGGGGTTTCTGTTACACTATATCCTTTTAATACATAATTTGTATTTGGATAAGTATAAAACCGCTCCCATAAAAAATTGCCTGTTGAATCAATTTTAATTAGTAGAATTTGGTATATGTAATCCAATTCAGGAGTCATAGTACCAACAATAATTAAATTGCTATCTGAGGCTTCGATTAGCTGCCTTGCAATGTAAGATGAATCATAAGGTAATTCTTTTTCACCATAAAATTTTGACCATAAAGTATCGTATTCATTATTTAATTTCATTAATAGAATTTCGTCGTGAGCAAATTTTCCGGGGAAGGTTCTTCTTGTTCCGGCAAATGGTATTAATTCATCATTTGACCTGATTAGTGAATTACCAGCAATATAATACTCCGAAATAGTATTACCTAATAACTTTTCATCTATTTTTTCGCCATATTCATTTAAAATAGTCAAAGTAATTTGGTGCCAGCTATTATTAGGAGGAGTTCCTGTTGTTCCGCCAATTAAATATCCTTCATTTGTTTCTATTATAGATATTGCTCCGCTCCATATCCCACTGTTCGACTGATATCTTTCGTTGAAATAAATGGACTGAGCATTTAAAACAATTGGCACAATCAGCAAATAAAACAGAAATACGTTTTTTATTGTCTTCATAAAACAAATTTATTATACTGAAACGCATAAACTTCACAAATAACAAAAAAATTACAGGGTTGATATTGTGAAAGTTATGTGTTTTAAATTTTGTATTTTCGTTTATTATCAGTTTAAAAGCAGCACCCTGATAAAAAGGGTACTGCTTTTTTGTAAAAAATTAATTCTGTATATTTACTTTCTGTGTACCGAGCTCCTTACCGTTTAGAATTAGTTTAACAACATACATTCCGCTATTAATTCCTTCAGTAGGTACTATAAGATAGTCGCGTGTTGCCGTTACATTAAACTCCTTAATGTTTACTTAAATCCGTAATCCTGACTATCGCTTCTGCATAGCTATTATCCAGCTCATACCTAACAATAAAATAATCCTTTGCAGGATTAGGATATACGGTTAGGCTATTCCTCTCTGCCGGCTTTTGTGCCGGGATAGGTATTATAGAACCAGACTTCAGGAATGAAGGATACTGTATCGGTTCTTCATAGCTTAATGTATCGTAAAACATTAAAACATTTCGGGCAAAGGCGTTGGCTTTGTTGTTGTTCATAATATATTATTTTTTCGACCTGGACGTTCGCCCCGTATGGGCCAGGTTCGCTCCCGCTTTGGCTTTTGTTCAACCCCAAACCTTCGGGATCAGGCGCTTACTCATCGGATGACTGCCAGTCATCCGATGAATTTCAATAGATGATTACTTTTGTATTTGCTGTACTTTCTCCACCTACTACCAATTGCACAAAATACATCCCTTTCTGCCAGCCTTTTACATTTACGGTTATGGTTTCTTTCCCATCAGGTACTTTTATTTCCTCTACCTTCAATCCTTGCGAATTATAAATCATAATTACCTTTTCTCCTTCAACACGAAACTTTAAACTGTAAACACTAAACTGATTTTTTGCCGGATTCGGCCAAACCTTGACCTCCCCCCAGCCCCCTCCAGAGGGGGAGATTTCATGGATAAAAGTACCCGTTGCGCACCCAGGCGTATCGCAGCCCATGCTGTCAACCTTTACAACCCAGGCATGTTGGGTATAGTTTGTTGTGGGGCCAAATACCTGGCCGCAGGCTGCAAAGCCGTTATCGCTTGTAATGATTATATCATAAAGATAATTACTTTCATAACTACCACTTAAGTTATAGTATAATCTGTACCACAGGCTGTCTCCTTCATTATTTATTTTTAACATCCAGCCTGAAAAATGAGGATATAAATAGCCAAGCTGTGCTGTCCAGGTATATCCGGTTGTTATATATCCTCCATCGTTTGTTTGCCTGATGTTACTAACCCTTTTGTTGTATTCACTTGTACCAAATCTTTTGTCCCAAATAATATTACCTTCCAAATCTATTTTTTTAATATTAATTGTGCGGTAAGCATCCCAGCTACCCGACATAGAATCAGCATAGCAGTTGGCTGCAATAATGTTTCCATCGTAGGCATTGCATAATAGGGCTTTAGTATCGTAGTATATCCCGCCGACATCTACATACCATTCTTCGTTTCCCAGGCTGTCAACTTTGTAAACCATAGGTTCGCCGGTATAATTAAAACCGGGCTTAAAACGATACGCTCCTATTGCAAAACCTTTATCTTCGGTTTCAATAACACTAAACCCTCTTAATTTATAATTTATATTTGGGTAAGTGTATAACCATTCGGAAATTTTATTACCGTTATTATCAGTTTTTAGAAGCACAACATTATCACGGTAATTAATTTCAGGGGTCATGGTACCAACAATAATTAAATTGCTGTCCAATGTTTCGATTAGTTGCCTGGCATTGTAAGCTGAATCATAAGGCAATTCTTTTTCACCATAAAACTTTGACCATAAAGTATCGTATTCATTATCTAGTTTTACTAATAATACTTCATCGTGTGGGAAATTTTCAAAATTCGTTCGTCTACTACCCGCGAAAGTTAATAGGTTATCAGAAGTTCTTATAAGTGATTTTTGTGCAATAAAATACTGTGATATGGTGTCTCCAATAAGTTTTTCATCAATTTTATTTCCTTCTAAATCCAAAATCATTAGAGTTATCTGAATCCAGTAATTATTCGGAGGGGTACCGGTTCCACCACCAACCAAATATCCATTTTCTATTTCTATTAAGGAATGTACACCACTACCAGAATTAGAAACAGATTGATATTTTTCGTTGAAATAAATTGACTGTGAATATGCAATAAAAGGCATTACCAGTATAAAAAGCAGATATAGTTTTTTTATTGTTTTCATAAAACAAATTTTTAAAAAGCAGCACCCTGCTTATAGGGCACTGCTTCCAAGAAAAAAATTAATTTTTGACACTTACTTTCTGTATACCCGCCTCCTTTCCATTCAAAATCAGCTTTACAACATATATTCCATTGTTAAGTTCCGAAGTTGGCACAATCAAATAATCGCGTGTAGCCATTACATTAAATTCCTTTACATTCCTGCCTGTCATATCTGTTATATGTATCACCGCTTCCGCATAACTGTTATCCAACTCATATCTTATAATAAAATAATCTTTTGCAGGATTGGGATATATGGTTAAGCTGTTCCTCTCTGCCGGTTTTTGTGCAGGTATGGGTATAATAGGGCTTGATTTCAGAAACGAAGGATACTGAATTGGTTCTTCATAACTTAATGTATCGTAAAATATCAATACATTACGGGCATAAGCGTTGGCTTTGTTATTATTATTATAAGCCAGTCCGTACAAAGCCTCAATTTGCAAGGTGTCGGCTTCGTACCATTCTTTCCCTTCCTGTTTTAATTGTTTCAGGATATTAAAATACATCAGGTGATCCTGGTAGTCTTCCTGTTCTGATAATGACAAAGTGAATTCAACAGGAATATTATTCATTACAACCTCTGCCTGTATTGTTTCACCTTTTGCAAGATGTTCATAAGCAAGAGAGTATTTAGCCCACAGGCTGTTTTCCTGCTGCAAAACTGCGATAATGCTATCGCGGGGCGACGGGCTTACAGTATCGTTTCTGAAATACCTTAACAGGTCATTAAGCGCCTTACCACGTCGGGCTTTGTATGCTGCCAGTTTCGACTCAAGCGATTCTTTTGCACTTGCAACATACCAGTTAAGCATTATTTCCTCTTTCATTTCATCGGTAAGCGGTATAGTCCTGTTTTCAACTTCTGTCAACACTTCGTCTGATTTGGCGCTTTGCGGATTTGCTACAAGCACATCGGTAAGCAATTCCGACGGTAAAACATTTACCTTGTTTATGGCGCTTTTCATTACGGTATCGGATAAATATGGTGATTTGCCCAACAAATTTATATATAAATCCCAGGTTTCGGGAGGAATACTTGTTTGTACTTCTATTGTAAGCACATTTGTATTTCCTCCGTCAACCAAAATACTAAGCAGGTTTTGAACCGAATCAATTTTTTGCTCTGCCGCTGCCATTTTACCCCTTAAATCATCAGTGCCGCCGCCGCCAAGATTTGATGGGCAGGCTGTTTCCGGATCAAAAGGTTGTGGATTATTATAGTTTGCCTGTGGGTTCACCAGCTCTTTACTAAACTTTTTAGGTTCCACATTGTACCCTCCATCATGCTGGTGGTACCAGTAAATGATATCCTGCGTTTCGTTGTAATAGTCGCTTTCTTCATTATTCCAGGTATAGCTGAACCTGTTGCCTGCCGGGGCATCCGGTTCGGGGTCATTTGATCCCTGATACCATTTTATCCCCAAATATGGACTTTCACCTCGTCCGGTTACTGCAATATCATATTCACAATTGGTAAAACTGTTGCATTTTATACTCAAACCATCTTCTCCATCTTCAGTCCTGTTATCATGCTGTGCAATCAAACCATATTCCAGTTTGTCAAAAGTATTGTTGTAAACCTGGTTGGTTGCAATGCCGGAGTTGCTAACTACCAGTCCGTTGCCCATAACACTTTCATTTATATTATAAAAGTTGTTTTCTTCTATCTGGTAGCCGGTGCATTCTTCAAGGTACATACCGTAGTTTTCGGGCAATTCGCCATCATATTTGTAAGTCTGGAAACTTGATAATGTAACCGAAATTTCATCAGCACCTGAAGCATAAATGCCCCTTACATTATTTACAAAATCGGTATGCTCAACAGTAAAAGGTTCGCCCGATGTTGACCTTAGTGCTTTAATACCGTATTTCAAATTATTAAAAGTGGAATTATCCCATTCTAGGCAAGGATTTTGTAAAGGATTCGCACAAACTGCTTTAACAGTGAAATCGGCATCCATACTGTATATGCCGGTACATTTTTCATCTATAGGTTTATAAGTACGAAAATCGTTAAAAGTAGCGTTTTGAAAATATACACCATTGATATCGTTTAATGATACTAAGCTATTAACTGAAATTTCTTCCGGGAAATCATCATTAACTTCAAAAGTGCAGTTTTTTAAAATACTGTTACTATTATCAGGCTCATAAGGAAAGAACAAAATTGCCAATTGATTATTAATAAAATTTGCATCTGTTGTACCAATTATTCCCCCGGAGTAATCATAGTTATACTCACCTTCAATAGTTTTTATTGTTTGAATACCAATTACTGCATTTTTAATGGTTCCACCCTGAGTTATTGCCACTTTTCCCTGATGCAATAGGTTATTCGGTGTTCCGTTTTCTCCCCATAGCTCAACACCGGGCCACCAACCTTCATTTTCACCCGTAATAGTTCCTCCATATATTGCTAACACACCTGTTCTTTCCACAATTATCTTTTTCCCCGAAGGCATAAACAATGTGCAGTTTGCTCCGATTGTAAGTTTGGCTCCGGGTTTTATAATTATATCATTACATGCGTGGTAATCACTATTCCATTCCAAATTGCCGGTAATTATTAATTGGTTCTGGTTATCAATCTTATTTATAGTCACGTAATCAATCGCAATACTTGATGTAGCATATGAATATCCTGTTTTTGCATAAAACCTTATCTTATTAACATTTGAAGTCAACATGATTGTTTCCAAATTCCAGGCATTACAGTCATATTCAGTATAATTAGAGCAGTTCCCATAAATACCCCAGGCTACACACCATGTTTCTCCTCCATTAGTACTAACTTGCACCTCCAACATACTATTTTCTCCACCATATGGTGCTTCTTTATGAAATGCAAAACTAAACTCATACGTACATAGAAGATCATCAAATTCAATAATCGGGCTTTCTAATATTGCATCTTCATATAGTTGTGAATTAGTTTGACCATAAACATATAGATAATACTCCCCCCCATCATCATACGCGTTTTCAGGACCCCATTGTGTTCCAAAAAGGTAATCAGCCGCGCCACTATGTTTCAACCAATCTTTATCATCACCACCAGATTGTTTCCATCCATCAAAATTTTCTTCAAAGCTTGTATGATATGTATCTATTATTTTACAAAATCCATTTTCATCCATAGGCCCAAGTGCCGGATCATTGTCATTGCCGTCCATTTCTCCTGTACATCCGGCAGGGGCAGTGCCAATACCCCAATTGTAATAATCATCATTATCTTCATCACGACATAATCTATCAACAGTTGGATAAACATACATTGGCGTTTCTATTATTTCATAATCATATCCAACTAATCCTCCGGAAGGAAACTCAGTTAATCTCATATAAAAATAGCCATCAATACCATCATAAGTGCCTCCGCTATTTTTAAATATCCAATATGTATCGCCTATATTAGGATAATATTCGTTGATGTAGACATGTTGTAATATAGGATCAAAATATAAATACATTCCTTCTGTAATTGTCCCAAATCCAACTAATGTCATACCGTGATTGACAAAAGTTGATGGAACAAACTTTTTCCAAATATAAGGGCCGAATACAATCAAGTCTTTTTTTAACTTTTCTATATCATTATTTGCAATTTGACCTTGATAGTCTTCAATGGATGCAGAATCAAGTATATTAGTACAAACATCGTCACAATCACCATCATCAGCAATATAAGGATAGCATTCTTCAAGCCGGACACCATAATCTCTTATATAATTTAAAGCTGTTGTCGTAGATGAAGCATTATTTCCTATACCAGTACAAGAAATAATCTCTTGTTCTGATAAATCGAGATTTAAATGATCATTGAAATAAATGTTTGTCATAGACTCAACCGCCGCTACAGAAGAAAATGCCCAACATGTTAATCCGGTTCTCCAGTTAAGCGGAGGACATGATGAAGAAGGAATACACTCAATTATTTGTAATTCATCATTCCAACAACCTGACTGGCATTTTATTGAAGTCATCCATCCATTTCCTGTTTCGTCATCATCGGGATCGCCATCCCAGTATGATGAGGTTGGATCATGAGCATCATGCTTTTCCATCCAGTTAAAGTAATCTACAATATTATATGTAGGATCATATACGTTGTTATCCGGATTATAGAATTCAAATATTCCTCCCGAATAAAATTCAAAACCACTGGTGTTTTTATAATTTCCCCATAGATTTTTTTTATCATAATAGAACATACTTGAATAACTTGATTCGCCTGCCAGCCAAAGCATGTTATGGTTTCTGATGAAACTATTAAGTTCATCAATCTTTTCCAAATCCTTATTATGCTTGGCCTGTCGTTGCAACTCAACAGGATTATCCGACGGGCTTCCGCTCCATCCTATCTCATCAAGATAAATACTGGCATCGAGTACTTGTATTATTAATGAAGTTGCAATGAATCCATCAAAAAAACAAGTTTCCTCACACTCCTCGTTAAAGGTAAAGTTCCAAACCGTATCCAGCATCGGATACGATTCATAAATCATATATTCAATGCTTAGCGAATCTTTTAATATTAATCTTATTAGGCTCGAATCGCTGTTGAATGTTATGTTCCCGTTAACGCCAACTCCATAAAGTGTTTCGCCGTTAAATGGATAGATTTCAGTATCGGTTGTAAATGTTTGTTCGATACTGATAGAGTTGTCAAAAACCGGCTCTTGCGCAAAGGCATAACCGGCAAATAATAAAAGTGTTACTAAAATAAAGTTAAATTTTTTCATCTCTTAAAATTTATAAAATTAATAATTTTTTAGATTAAAAGTGCATTTTCTTTTTTCCAAATATTTTACATGATCGGAATTTGAATCCCCATGCTTAGACTAAATTAAGATAAGATTGCCGGTCTTATCTTAATTTAAAATTCATTATCTTTGCAGGCTCGCCTTCTTTCTTATTTATCCGGCAATAATATTATATAATATTTTCGAGAAAAATATAGCAGAAAACCACTAGAAAAAAAATTAGTAGTTTTCTGCTATACACTATTCGTAATTTCTTATATAGGAATCGATTGCTTATTTAGAACCTGAATAAATTATGCTATACCATATATTCGGTTAAAAATCACAAACAACCGAATCATAGGAAATTGTCATTAAAAAATAAAATCTTACTTTTGCAACTTTTTAACCTGCATGTATTCATACATTTTTTATGTCTATTTTAATTGATGCAGGTTAACCCCGACTTAGTTTTAGTTGTTTTTATTTTAGGAGGAATGCAGGTTGGCATAAAAACTTACTAAAACTTAGTCGATTAGATAAAGAATATAAATTGTTTTGTGAATTATTAGGGTTAAATCATTACATAATAAATGGAAATTTCGTACAACTGGCTAAGACAATACCTTGATTTCGACCTTTCGCCTGAAAAGCTCTCAGAATTATTAACCGATTGTGGACTTGAAGTGGAAGGGCTTGAGAAATGGCAATCGGTTAAAGGCGGACTTGAAGGAATTGTAATTGGCGAGGTGAAAACCTGCGAAAAACATCCCCATGCCGACCGGCTTAGCATTACAACAGTGGATGTTGGACGCGACAAATTGCTTCCTGTTGTTTGCGGAGCGCCAAATGTTGCTGCCGGACAAAAAGTGGTGGTTGCCACGGTTGGAACAAAGTTGTATAAAGAGGGTGATTCTTTCGAGATAAAAAAAACCAAATTAAGAGGCGCAGTTTCCGAAGGTATGATATGCGCCGAAGATGAGATTGGATTAGGAACTTCTCATGAGGGCATTATGGTTTTAGACCCCGAAGCAAAAGCCGGCACTCCCGCTAAAGAATACTTTAATATTGAAGAAGACTACATTTTCGAGATCGGACTTACCCCAAACCGTACCGATGCTATGGCGCACATCGGCGTAGCAAGGGATATAAAAGCTGTTTTGGACAATAATGATTTTATAACTAATAAAACACAAACCAGGGAACTAAAAATTCCACCAATTGAAAATTTCAAAACCGAAAACCATAGCAGAGATATTGAAGTTATTGTTGAAAATACAGAGGCTTGTCCGCGTTATGCCGGCGTTACGATTACCGGGATTGAAGTAAAGGAATCTCCCGATTGGCTTAAAAACCGGTTGAATGTTATTGGGCTTCGTCCGATAAATAACATCGTTGACATTACTAACTATGTGCTGCATGAAACCGGACAGCCGCTTCACGCCTTTGATGCAGATGAAATTACAGGCAACAAAGTCATCGTTAAGAAATTACCCAAAGATTCAATATTCATAACACTTGACGAAATTGAAAGAAGGCTCACAGGGAATGATCTTATGATTTGCAATGCAACAGGAGGAATGTGTATAGGCGGTGTATTCGGTGGAGTGAAATCGGGAGTAACAGAAAAAACCAAAAGTATTTTCCTTGAAAGTGCCTTGTTCGACCCTGTCCATATCAGGAAAACTTCCAAACATCATGATTTGCAAACCGATGCTTCTTTCAGGTTCGAACGCGGAGTTGATCCCGAAATGATTTTATACACACTGAAAAGAGCAGCATTGATGATAAAGGAATTAGCCGGAGGCACAATATCATCCGAAATCAAAGATGTTTATCCCGATCCTTTTAAAAAAATTAACATCAATGTTACATGGAAAAATATCGACAGACTGATTGGAAAATCCATTGGCAAAGACGTAATTAAAAATATTCTTCATTCACTTGAATTTGAGATCCTGGGAAAAAACGATGAAGGACTTAAGCTTGCCGTTCCTCCCTACCGCGTGGATGTAACAAGGGAAGCAGACGTAATCGAAGAAATCCTCAGGATTTACGGTTATAATAATATAGAAATACCAGCTCAACAACTCTCGTCCATTTCGCACACTATAAAACCTGATGCGGAAAAAATTCAGAATCTTGTGTCTGATTACCTCAGCAATAATGGATTTAAAGAAATAATAAACAATTCGCTGACAAAGTCGGCTTATTATGAAACGCATAAGGATTTTGACAAGGGTATAAGTGTAAATATACTTAATCCTTTAAGCCGTGATCTGAATGTGATGCGTCAAACTCTTCTTTTTGGCGGACTGGAAACAATATTGTATAATCTCAACAGAAAAAATTACGACCAAAAAATTTATGAGTTTGGCAAAGTTTACACGCTGATTCCGGAAAAATCAGAAGCGCATGATGTTACCGAAAAATACAGTGAAGTTAATCATCTTGCACTCTTTATTACCGGGAGAATAGATAAGGAAAGTTGGTACACCGACTATAAACCGGTGGACTATAATTATCTCAAAGCTCTATTATCGAATCTTCTCAAACGAATTGGAATTGATATTTCCAAACTTAATTCAGAAAAAACCAAAAGAAATTATTTATCCACAGGAATGAGTTATATTTCGGATAAAGGCAAATTGCTTGAAATTGGTGTTATTTCAAAGAATATGCTTGTAGAATTGGATATTAAGCAAAATGTTTTTTATGCTGAATTAAACCGGGACCTTGCTTTAGATTTGATCAGGGAAAATAAAATCCGGTATAAAGAAGTTCCTAAATTTCCAGAAGTCAGACGAGACCTGGCTTTATTGTTAGACAGAAATGTGCCGTTTGCGGAGGTTGAAAAGTTAGCTTACAATGTTGAAAGTAAAATACTGAAAGAAGTAAATCTCTTTGATGTTTATGAAGGTAAAAACATTGAAGATGGTAAAAAATCGTATGCTGTCAGCTTTATTTTACAGGACGAAGAAAAAACCCTTACCGATAAAGTGATAGATAAGATCATGAATAAAATGATGAAAGCCTTTGAAGATAATTTGAATGCAACAATAAGATAAACTGATAAACCGATTTATCAAAAAATAAAATTTTTATTATGGAAAATAAATATTCAGTAAGTCCGGCAGGTGAGAAATTCCCTATTCCAATGCCGGAGGAATATGACGCAGAGTTACAACGCTTAAAAAATTTAGCCGATGAAGCTAAATCTCAGGGTAAAGAAATAGTTGTTGTTATGGGATTAGGATTCGTGGGTATAGTAATGGCAGCCATTGTAGCGGATACTAAGGATGAAAACGGAAACTATACAAAATTTGTGATAGGCTATCAACGTCCAAGTGCAAGAAGCCATTGGAAAATACCTGTTGTTAACCGTGGTGAATCTCCTGTAAAAGCTGAGGACCCTGAAGTTGAAGAGCTAATTATAAGAACGGTGGATGAAGAGAAAACCTTTGTTGCCACTTACAACAGCGATTGCCTGAAGTTAGCCGATGTGGTGGTAGTTGATGTACAGTGCGACTACTCCAAAACAGAACTGGGTAATATGCGAACAGGAGAAACCGACATGTTAGCCCTTGAAGCTTCAATGAAGACTATCGGAGAACATATTCAACCACATGCACTAACTCTTATTGAGACAACGGTTGCCCCGGGAACCACTGAATTTGTTGCATGGCCCATCTTGAAAAAGGCTTTTGCAAAACGCAGGTTAAAAGAAACACCACTGTTGTCGCACAGCTTCGAGCGTGTAATGCCGGGTAAAGAATATGTTTCGTCTATCCGTGATTTCTGGCGCGTTTGTTCGGGTTGTAACAAAGAAGCAAGAGACAAGGTGGAAAAATTCCTTCATGAAGTGCTTAACACTAAAGAATTTCCTTTAACAGTAATGGACCGCCCGATAGAATCGGAAACAACTAAGATTGTTGAAAATTCATATCGTGCTACTATTTTAGCTTTTATGAACGAATGGAGCTTGTTTGCCGAGCGCAACGGTGTTGACCTGATTAAAGTGATAAATGCCATAAAAATGCGACCGACACATAGTAATATGATCTTTCCCGGACCGGGAATAGGTGGTTATTGCTTACCGAAAGACGGAGGATTAGGCTATTGGGCATACCGCCATATTCTCGGGTTTGAGGATGGCGATAATGTATTTCAGATCACACCTACTTCTATTGATATTAATGATACCCGCGGATTACATGTGGCAGAATTAACCCGCGACGCACTCCGTAATATGGGAAGATACATTGCAGGTTCTGATGTATTGTTATGTGGCGCAAGCTACAGGCAGGATGTAGGCGACACCCGTTACAGCGGAAGCGAGATGGTGGTTAGAAAACTCACGGAAATGGGTGCGGAAATACATGTACACGATCCTTATATTGATAATTGGTATGAACTGGAAAACCAGGACTTAGACCCCGAACATTCATGGAGTCGTTTCTTCCGCAACCAGGATCATCTCACGGAAACACGGGTACTGAAAGACCTGCCAAAAGCGCTTAAGGGTGTTGAAGCATTAATACTTGCAGTGCCTCATTCCGAATATCTCAAGCTCGATCCTGAAGACATTGTTAAATGGGCTGGCGGGCCTATTGCAGTGGTTGATGCTTTCGGTATTTTACCGGATGATAAAATCCGCAGGTACTTCGAATTAAGCTGCGAAGTGAAAGCCCTGGGACGCGGACATATTCAAAGACTGAAGAAAGAGGTGAAGAATAGTGATTAGAGGTTGACGCGTTTAGCGCTGCTCATCGGGATTTGTACGGCAGGCATGTGGGAAAGATAATCCCGATGAAAATAATTTAAGGATTTGTAATCCGCTTTAAATATATAACCATACAAGGATTACAAATCCCCGTGTAATTAATTTTCGGATTATCATACGCTATTTCCTTTGCATAAATCCGAAAAAGCCCCGGTGATTATTAACCTATTTACTTATATACCCCTATTTCCCCCATCCTTAACAATTTTTAAATACGCCTTTCGTTTTTTTAAGTAATTTTACACTCCAATTCAGACAAATACCTTAATGGACGTTCAGGCAATAAAACAACGCTTCGGCATCATCGGTACTTCTCCCCTGCTCAACAGGGCAATAGATATTGCCAGCCAGGTAGCTCCTACCGATCTAACCGTTCTGATTTCGGGTGAAAGCGGCGTAGGAAAGGAAGTGTTCCCAAAGATAATTCATCAGCTAAGCGCCAGGAAACACGGTAACTACATTGCCGTAAACTGTGGCGCCATCCCTGAAGGCACTATTGATTCCGAGTTGTTCGGACACGAAAAGGGATCTTTTACCGGTGCTCACGAGGCAAGAAAAGGTTATTTCGAAGTAGCCAACGGAGGCACTATTTTCCTGGATGAGATAGCTGAACTACCGTTATCTACCCAGGTTCGGTTGTTACGCGTGATCGAAACCGGTGAGTTCTTCAAAGTAGGGTCTTCAAAAGTTATTAAAACAGACGTCAGGGTTGTGGCAGCCTCTAATGTAGATATCGGGGAAGCTATCAGCGAAGGAAAATTCAGGGAAGATTTATATTACAGGTTGAATACTGTACCAATTTACATTCCAGCTTTAAAGGAGAGAAAAGAAGACATCTACTTGCTGTTCAGGAAATTTGCTGCCGACTTTGCCGAAAAATACCGCATGCCTGTTCTTCAACTTGATGAAGAAGCTGTTAAAATCCTTACTAATTACAGGTGGCAGGGAAACGTGAGGCAATTGAAAAATATCACTGAACAAATTTCCATTATCGAAAAAAACAGAGACATCAATGCCCAAACTTTACTGAAATATCTTCCTCAAAGTCAGTACAGAGATTTACCCGTTTTATACAGGAAAGAAGAAGAAAGAAAAGAAATTTCGGAGCGGGACCTCCTGTATAAGGTGCTTTTTGATATGAAAAAAGACATTAACGACCTGAAAAGCATAGTTGGAGAAATATTACAAAACGAAGATATTACTAAAAACATTCAACAAAACAATGCTCAGCTAATAAAAAAACTTTACCAAAATATCGAGTCTTTCGAAGATCAAACTGACGACATTCAAATACACCGGCCTCCGGCTGATCCTGTCGTTGAACCGATACAGGAAACGGAAGTCATTGAAGAATCGCTGTCAATCCAGGATAAAGAAGTCGATCTTATTAAAAAAGCTCTTACAAAATATAACGGTAAACGAAAAAAAGCTGCCAAAGAACTCGGTATATCCGAAAGAACTCTTTACCGGAAGATAAAGGAATACGACATTAATTAAATATTAATAGTTTCAATTTATTAAATTTTCAAAACTTGATAAAACTCTCTGTAATAAAAAATATTATTTTCATTGCGACATTAATTTTTATGACCGCCTGTACTGTTAACTATTCTTTCACCGGCGCTTCCATACCGATTGAAGTAAAAACAATAAACATTAAATATTTCACCAATAATGCCTCATTGATCGAACCAACTCTCAGCCAAAAATTAACAGATGGCCTGGAGGATAAATTCGTTTCGGAAACCAGCCTGATCCTTGTAAATGAAGGAGGCGACTTAATCCTTGAAGGAGCTATAACAGGTTATAGAACCCAGCCTGTGGCAATTCAGGAAAATGACCAGGCAGCTATGAACCGCCTTACAATTACGATTGATGTTAATTATACAAATACTTTTGATGAAAAAATGAGTTTTGAATCTGTTTTTTCAAGATATGCCGATTATGCAAGCGATCAGAATCTGGCAGAAATACAAGGGCAATTAATTGATGAAATAAACGAAATGCTAGTTGAAGATGTTTTTAACAAAGCTGTAATAAACTGGTAAAAGAAATGAATCGTCAGCAATTTATCGACTATATTAAATCGCCCGAAAAACTAAATGCTGAAAGCATACTGTTGCTGGAAAACCTGGTAAATGATTATCCTTATTGCCAGACTGCTGACATTTTGTTCGTTTTAAACCTTTACAAAGAAAGCAATATAAAATTCAACAGTCAACTTAAGATGGCATCTGCTTATGCTCCCGATCGTAAAGTTCTTAAACAACTGTTAAATTCACTTCAAAAAGCATTTTCTCCTCTTAAAGATACAGAAGTTATAAGCAAAAAAGAAATTTCATCAGCAGATATTAAACCGCAAGTCATTGATCAAAAAACAAATATTCTGGATTTGACCAACCTGTTAAAGAGTGAGGTAAATTCATTATTATTGTCGTCAGGGCTACATGATACCGGCAGGCAGTACCTCACACTTCACAATTTAACTGACAAACTTGAAGGGTTATTACAACAATATTCTACTTCAATTGAAACAAAAACAAAAGAAGATTCGCCTCCTAAAGAAAACAACCTGAAAGCCAATGAAGATATCATTGATAAATTCATTAAAGAAGAACCAAAGATATCTGCTCCGTCAAAAACCGAATTTTTTAATCCTGTTGATACGGCAAAACAAAGCCTTGTTGATAACGTGGAAATAGTATCGGAAACGCTTGCAAATATTTATTATAAACAAGGAAATTTAGCTAAAGCCATTAAAATATACCATAAATTAAGTTTGCTTAATCCGAAAAAAAGTAGTTACTTTGCAGCCCAAATTGAAAAAATAAAGAAAGAGATTAAATAATCTGATAATTAATTTAAAAGACAAAATAAAATGGGAGCTTATATTGTTATTGCAGTTTTAATTTTTGTAACCTGCGTATTGCTGACGCTGATTGTATTGGTTCAAAGTTCTAAAGGCGGCGGATTAGCATCAAATTTTTCATCATCCAACCAGTTTATGGGTGTTAGAAAAACGGCTGATTTTCTTGAAAAATCTACTTGGACACTTGCAGTGATGCTATTATTACTTAGCTTGTTTTCCATATTTGTTATTCCAAGAGGAGTCAATATACAAGCAGGCGATAGTGAATTACAGGAACTATACCAGGATTTACCCGATGTGCAACCTATTGAAGACTATTTACCGCCACCTGACCAATCTGAAACAGAAAATCCCGAAGGACAATAAAAACAATTAAAAATAAAAATTAAAATGTCAGAATGTCATCTAATTCTGACATTTTTTGTTTTGGCATAAATTATGTCTAAGGCGACTTTGAAAAAATTAAATTATTTTAAAACTATAATACTATAATATTATGTCAGAAATTAAAATTAAACCATTAGCAGACCGTGTACTGATTGAACCGGCAAATGCCGAAGAAAAAACTTCGGGCGGAATTATAATTCCTGATACTGCAAAGGAAAAACCTCAAAAAGGTGTAATCGTTGCAGTTGGTCCGGGAACAAAAGATGAAAAACCAACAGTTAAAGTTGGTGATACTGTGCTTTATGGCAAATATGCCGGCACCGAAATAACTTATGATGATAAAGATTACCTCATCATGAAAGAATCAGATATTTATGCAATAATTTAAAATCACTATTTTGTAATTAACTAAAAAAAAAATAAAAAATGGCAAAAGACATTATTTTCGATCTTAAAGCAAGAGATGCATTAAAATCAGGTGTTGATGAATTAACCAACGCTGTAAAAGTTACATTAGGTCCAAAAGGCCGTAATGTTATCCTTGATAAATCATTCGGTTCACCGGTTATTACAAAAGACGGTGTAACTGTAGCTAAAGAAATTGAACTAGCAGATACCGTTGAAAACATGGGCGCCCAAATGGTAAAAGAAGTGGCATCCAAAACAAATGATATCGCGGGTGACGGTACAACCACGGCTGTTGTATTGGCTCAGTCAATTATGACAACCGGTTTGAAAAATGTTACTGCCGGAGCAAACCCGATGGACCTGAAGCGTGGTATTGACAAAGCTGTGGCTGAAGTTATCAAATCGCTTAAAGCCCAGACTAAGCAAATTATCGACATCGGTGAAAAGGTAGAGCAGGTTGCAACAGTTTCCGCAAATAACGATAAATTAGTTGGAAAGCTTATTTCAGAAGCTATGGATAAAGTTAAGAAAGACGGTGTAATCACTATAGAAGAAGCTAAAGGAATTGAAACTTACGTTGACGTTGTTGAAGGTATGCAATTCGACAGGGGTTACATTTCTCCATACTTCGTAACTGATGCTGAAAAAATGGAAGCAGTATATGAAAATCCGTATATCCTTATTCACGACAAGAAAATCTCCGTGATGAAAGACCTGCTTCCGATTCTTGAAAAAATCGCTCAATCAGGGCGTCCATTGTTAATAGTAGCTGAAGATGTTGAAACTGAAGCATTGGCAACATTGGTTGTAAACAAATTAAGAGGTGGTTTAAAGGTTGTTGCCGTTAAGGCTCCGGGCTTTGGCGACAGAAGAAAAGAAATGCTTGAAGACCTTGCTATCCTGACCAGCGGTACCGTAATTTCAGAAGAAAAAGGATACAAACTCGAAGATACAACTATCGACAACCTTGGTGAAGCTGAAAAAATCACCATTGATAAAGATAACACTACTATTGTCAGTGGACATGGTAAAAAAGAGGACATCCAGGGAAGGATCAACCAGATCAAAGCACAGATAGAAACCACTACATCAGATTATGACAAAGAAAAGCTGCAGGAAAGACTGGCTAAACTGGCAGGCGGTGTGGCAGTTATTTATGTTGGCGCTGCCAGTGAAGTGGAGATGAAGGAAAGAAAAGACCGTTTTGACGATGCTTTGAATGCAACAAGAGCTGCTATTGAGGAAGGTATTATTCCTGGCGGCGGAGTTGGTTATCTGAGAGCTATTAACGCAATCGACAACTTAAAAGGTGAAAACGAAGACCAGGATACAGGTATTGCAATCATTAGGAGAGCGTTGGAAGAACCGATGCGTCAGATCATTGAAAACGCAGGCCTGGAAGGTTCGGTAGTGGTTCAAAAAATTAAGGAAGGTAAAGATGACTTCGGTTACAATGCACAAACACACAAATATGAAAACCTGATGAAAGCCGGTGTAATCGATCCTACTAAAGTAGCTCGTGTAGCTCTTGAAAACGCAGCTTCAATTGCAGGCATGTTATTAACAACCGAATGTGTTGTAGCTGAACATAAGGAAGAAAAAGAAGCAATGCCGGCAATGCCCCCGGGTGGAGCTCCTGGCATGGGCGGCATGGGCGGAATGTATTAAAATCAATATATGATCAAAATTTTATAAACCCCTCCAAAGCGAGGGGTTTTTTATTTGTACTTTTTAATATTTTTTTGCATTGATTTTGAGTTTGTCATACGAACTGTTAAATTAAAGAATAAAATTATACTTAAATCGTTTATAATCTAAAAAAAATTATACAATATGAAGAATCTTTTTTTGATTATTACCTTCTTATGCTTTATCCTATTTCCAAATTTGATTTTAGTTGGTCAAAATGTGCAAAATATTAAGCCTCCAATTGACGAAAAAACAGGTTTAATAACTTACAAAAAAGTAATACAGGAAGAAGGCACAAAACAAGATTTCTTTAACCGGGCAATAGGCTGGATCAACACTTACTACAAAAATCCAGTTGATGTTACTAAAACCCGTGATCCGGAAACCGGTATTATAAAAGGACTCCACAGGTTCAAGATAAAAAATACGGATGAAAATGGCTTCCAAACCGATGCAGGGGTTATCCAGTACATCTTTACCCTTGAGTTTAAAGAAGGAAGGTACCGGTACATATTAACCGAATTTATAATGCGCCAGGCGTCAAAAGTTCCGGTGGAAAAATGGCTGAACAAAGATGACCCGCAATACAATCCTACATGGGATGAATACCTGATTCAGGTTGACAGCTTTGCCAAATCGTGGATCGAAAGCCTGAAAAAAGGCATGATGCCGAAAGCGGAAGCTACGGATGAGGAATGGTAGTTTTATATTCGATGTTTCACGCCCTGACAGGGATGTTCAACGTTCGAAACCTGGTTGTAAATATTCTTAGCACTAAATGTTACTTAATACTTCTGGCACCTTAATAATATTTTCACGCATAAAAAAAACCGCCCCAATGTTTAGGGCGGTTCAAATTGCATACGTAATTTAAATTTAATCGAATATTTTAATTAAGCAATTTATTACAAACTCTTTGTTGTAAAGGTAACAGGTTTACTCCATTCACTGAAGTCGCCACCACCGCAATTTGTCCTAATAAAAACATTATAGACTGTTCCGGGCTCTAATCCTCTCATAGTAAATTCCACTTTAGTAGAAATAGACGGTGCACTTTGTCTGACCTTATATCTACTAATAAAATCTCCTTGCCCTGGTTCGAAGCCAACCTCACCAACTTCTATATCCCAAGCAGATGCTCCGTGCCTTAGAGACCAAATAAAGTTTGCTGAATTTGTCGAAGTTACATCAACATGCTGATCGACAGGAGATAAACAAACGTTTTGAATTCCCGACTGGCTAAATGCCAGGTTCGTAATCGCAAAACAAAATACTAAAAAAAATAATTTGTGTGTTTTCATAAAATAAATAAATTTAAAAGTTTAAAATTGAAATGATTACTTCATTTCGTTAATTACAACGGACAACGCAAGACCCATGCCAATTCAGTACAACAAATGATTGCCGAAGTATAAAGTGCTTATTATAAGCATGGTAAAAAAAATAAAATATGATTTCAGATAAGAGGGGTATGATTTAATTGTACGATTTCGTAGTTTGTTTCCAATA
Source organism: Bacteroidales bacterium (assembly GCA_016783885.1). Lineage (GTDB taxonomy): Bacteria > Bacteroidota > Bacteroidia > Bacteroidales > JAADJA01 > JAADJA01. The sequence continues at coordinate 28,273 of JADHVR010000011.1, read as the reverse complement.
ATGTAGGTTTAAGATCCGGAATAGCCGGTAAAATAAAACTTGAAATCAATGAATCAAATATCCGAACTTTTAAAATTTATTTTGGAAGTCCGGCAGGTTACTCATCAGATTCTTTTGTCAAAGCCTGAAAGTAAGTTTCAATATTCTCACTCGGCTTGTATGCCGGATACTGGAGAATTTCTCCTTCTTTATTTATCAAAATAAAAAGCGGGAAAGTCTTTATGTCGTAATCTTTTAACAAATCATAGCCGCTGCCATTAAAAAGGAAGAGCCATTCATATCCCTTATCCTTTACATATTTTCTTACAATCTCCGGATTGTTATCAAGAGAGACTGAAACGAATTCAATGCGATTTTTATAATTGTTATACAGATCAGCCATTAATTTCATTTCTGCAAGGCAGGCGTAACTCCATGTAGTTATAAAGCTAAGGTAAACCGGTTTCCCGAATAACTCCGATAGCTCAACCATTTTTCCGTTCAGGTCGGGCAGTTTGAAATTCGGCGTGTGTGTTCCTTTTTGAAGTTTCGTTAAAGTAATTATAAGGTTATTTGCTATCAACCGGTGCTCAGGAAATTTACCGGCAGCGGCAACTTGCTTCAGGATATCCAAAATGTTCTGTCGCGAATAATCAGGCGAATAATAAAGCTCTTTTAATCCTTTTAACATCACCATTTCGCGTATAACCTCATTTCTGAGTATGGTGTCTTTGCCAAGGGTATCCATTAATGCTGCATAACTACTTTGATAATTAATGGCAGATAAAAGGTCGGTCCTTGAAATGGATTTTGATCCGGATGTTAAATAATGGTCAAAAAACCGGTTGAAAAAATACATGTATTCCGTATTGTGATAAAGTACCGGCTTTTTATCCAAATACTTTAAAAAAATTTCCGATTTCTTAACCGACGCCCCGGCTAACTCGATAGAAGCAATTTTATATTCGATGTAATCCTGAAAATAATCATTATCAATGTCCTTATATTTTTGCACGTTCTCCTTTTTAAAGGAATCAATCAGGCTTCTTTTTCTTTTTTTATAAATTTCATCAAAATTATTTATGACAAATTCATTATACAATGTATTGAATTCTGCTATCAGGTTATTCAGCCCGGGTTTAAGATCAGTGGTGATTTTGCAACCGAGGTGCTCTTTTTTATAGTATGGTCTGTACTGGTCATCAATAGATATTGAATCGCAATTAATTTCATATTTGCCTCCGGGTTCAAGGTAAAGTATGAATGAATAAAATTCGATATCAAAAAAAGAAATAATTGGTTCTTTTATATCAATATTAAATGAAAAAAAACCGTTTTTATCAATTATTTTTCGATCCAGAACCAGTTCATCATAAGTAATTTGATCGGAATAAACGAGCAGTCTTATTTCCAGACTCTCTGCACCAGGCAAATTCCCGGTAATTATTGTCTCGGTTGAAAAAGAATATAAAATTGACAGAATTAAAATGAAAGCCAAAAAGGTTTTTTTAATCATATAATTGATTTTTTGCAAAAGAGAAACGCCGGATTAACGGATTTGTTTTTTAAAGTATGCTGACAAATCAACCTCTTGAGGAACAAACTGGCTTGCATCACCCCCGTGCCGGAGTATATCACGGACCATCGAGGAGTTCAGAGGTGTATGTTCGGTTGAAGTAAGTAAAAACACAGTTTCAATTTCAGGATATAGCTTTTTATTGATCTGACCTATGCTACGTTCGAATTCAAAATCGGCAGAAGTTCTTAGTCCTCTTAATATATAACCTGCATTTAACTTTTTACAAAGATCAACAGTCAAGCCTTCGTACTTTAACACTTTTACCTGCGAGTGATCTTTAAATACCTTTTTTATCCATTCAACTCTTTGATCAATGGGGAAAAAGTCTTTTTTTTCGATATTTATCCCTATTGCCACATACAATTCGTCAAACAGAGGCAAAGCTCTTTTTATGATGGATTCATGTCCTATGGTGATAGGATCGAATGAACCGGGAAAAACGGCTGTTTTTTTCATTACTGTCATTATTCAGTTTTTAGTAATCTTCTCATTAAACTCTTAACAAATAACATATAACATATAACTTTTAACATATACTGACATTGCTTCTCAGCAAATCATTACTTAATAATAACCTTCTTTATCTGATTAATATTTTTGTTAAAAAATTTAATGTAATAAATTCCTTTTTTAAAAGAGCTAAGATCAAGCTGAGAATTTACGGTATTAATTTTTCCGTTATATACAATTTGTCCGAGGTTATTGTAAACATACAAATCAAGAGGATACTTCATATCTTCAGTGGAAACATTAAACAATCCATCTGATGGATTAGGGAAGATTGAAATTCTTTTATCCGGAGTTTCAGCTAACCCGGTGCCTGTTTCTCCGGTTATTACAACATCATCGATATACATCATATTACCATGCCCGTTGTATGATTCAAACATAATAAGCACATCCGAATTACCTACCCACTGACTTAAATCAAGCGTATGACAATCATCACCATAACCAACACCACACCAATCGCTTGCTATTGATGGTACGAAATCGCCGGTGGTTGGGGGATGCGTTGCAAAATCCTCTCCGGCTTCAAATATCCGGGTCCAATTAGTTCCACAGTCGGTAGAGATATAAATAATTATTGAATCTTTTCTTGACGAATTATAAATAGCATAAGCATGAGTAAAGCTAAAATCAATGGTATTGTACACGGTAAAATTCAGCAGAGGAGAAACCAACCTGTCTCTCTGACCAACGTCGTTATATTCATAGAAGTTCATCCATGCTGCTTTACGGCTCGGCAGGTTTCCCGATAGTTTGTAATATCCGTCCCAGGTTATATCATTATCCGGATTTTCAATAGTCCAGTAATTTTTGAATGCACCAAGTTCAAATGTTTCGATAAAAGGTAATGGTACTCCTCCGGCAGTGATAAGGTCAGGTTTGGTCATAGAACTACTTCCGTTTGAATTTGTGGCTGTTAGTGTTACTGAATATATCTTAGGCTCATTAAATACTACCTGTGGATTTTGAGAGTTTGCATTTGTTCCGTTAATAAAAGTAACAGTGTTTGGATCAAAAGACCATTGCCAGTTATCAGGAGAGTTAAGAGAAAGATTGGTGAAAATTACTGTAGATTCCAAACATACATTTGTCAGGTTAACTTCAAAATCAGCAATTGGCAGGGCGTCATCAGTAACAGTAATATAATCTGTCTTTGTTTTGGTATCCGAACCATTCCAGTTTGTTGCAGTTAAGGTAACAGTATAATTACCCGGTGAAGAATAAATAATGTTTTCAGGATTCTGCATATCGGAAGTTGCAGGAGATGCTCCATCAAATGTCCATGACCAGGAAGCGGGAGTGTGTTCGGTAAGGTCAGTGAAATTTACACCGCTTCCTGTAAGGACAACAGTTGTATTAGCGGCAAAATCAGCCACAGGTGGTTCGGGTGGTTTAACGTTTATCAATACTGCCTGGTTTTCGGAATAATAATGAGTGCCCGGATGCAGGTTTGAAACATAATAATATCCGTTATACAATCCTCCCCAGCCCCAGTTAAAATGAAAATGGTTGTTATCCTGGTACCCTTCACATACAAATGCATGTCCTCCGCTGCCGGAACCGCGGTAATACATTGGTCTTAATGCGTCCAATTCTGTTCTCAGAAGATTTTCCCATTCGGAATTGCTATAGTCATCTTTATATTCCAATGTTGCCCCTGATGAGTATCCAAAATAGTTCATTAATGCCGGACCCACATCTGCGGAATTAGCTCCTGAACCATTTGGTCCGTACCACATTTCTACTGCAATGCCGCAATGGGATCCAATCTGGGCAATTTCAAAATTAAAATCAGTAATATAATCGGGCATCTCATCCCAGTTATAAGTTGTTTCACCGAAATTGGCTGTAAGGTATCCGTAAGAGGAATAGTAACCATGCGAGCCTGTTCCCTGCGGTGGATAACTGTGATATTTCATTACCTGTGCCATTGCCACTGCAACACAACCGACCCTGGCACGGTCGCATGCGCCGCTATAATCAACCGGGCATTGTTCATTATAATAACAATCCTGGTCCCAGGCTGTCTGTATTAATGGCTCTACATAATTTTTTGTGGATTTTTCCGGTTTGGTGGTATATTTCTCCCATTGTGATTTAATTTCAGATGTGCTTTTTAATTTATTCTTTTTAACATAAATAATCTGATCCTTGTAATTTTCAAACCAATCAACGAATGCAGGAGGTTGATCCTCTTCTGAATAATTGCTCTCAAATGAATAACCAAGTATCGGATATACATTATCTTCGGCTGATACTATCACAAAGCCCTTATTATCCGGCAAATTGAAAACATAGAAAAGAAGAGTTTGGTTTTCTTTAATGATCAATTCATCTGAAAAAATAATTTTTTCGTATTTCACATCCGAAAATTGACCGGCTCTTTCGAAGAATAAATTTTTCGCTGTGTTCCTTGCTTTGTCAACGGAAACTTCTCCGGCATATAGCATTGAATTTAAGAATAATAAAAATAAAGCTGCGTGTAAGATTTTTTTAGTCATGATCTTATGTTTAAGTGTTATAAATAAAAAAAGCTTATTTTGATTTCTACAAAAATAACAAAAATGTGTTGCAATTAAATAACAATATAAAAGTTTAATATAAACGATTAAAATAAATCTCATACATTTGCCACATGGTTTATAATAAAGAAACAGCGATAGCCATTTCGGAGTATCTATTACAGGTAAAAGCAGTAAAATTAAGTGTGGAAAAGCCTTTTACATGGGCTTCAGGCATAAAATCCCCGATTTATTGTGACAACAGGAAAACTCTTTCGTTCCCAAAAATTCGTACGTTCATACGACAGCAGTTTGTAGATATTATCAGCGAGAAATACAGCTCAGCCGATATTATTGCAGGCGTTGCCACGGGAGCTATAGCACATGGGGTGCTGGTTGCCGAGGGACTTGGATTGCCATTTATATATGTCAGACCTTCGGAAAAAAAGCATGGTTTGGAAAATAAAATCGAAGGTCATTATGAATCTGGTCAATCGGTAGTAGTAATTGAAGACCTCGTTTCAACAGGTAATAGCAGCCTAAATGTCGTTGAAACTCTCAGGAAAGCAGGTTGCGATGTGAAAGGAATGGCGGCTATTTTTAGTTATAACCTGGAAAAAGCACAAGCTAATTTCAAAAAAGCCAAATGCCGGCTTTTCACCCTCACCGATTATGATGAACTTATTAAACAGGCTGTTGAAAGTAATTATGCCTTGGAAAAGGACTTGCAATCACTAATTAAATGGCGCGAAAATCCTGAAAAGTGGAAGTGAAATTATATGACCAAAATAAAAAGCAACAAGGTTTCAATAAATAATACCGGTAAAAGCATTTTTTCATTCCTTAGCGATTTCAATAACTTTGAAAAGCTGATGCCTGAGCAGGTTATTAACTGGAAGTCAACAGCAGATACCTGTTCGTTTACGATTAAGGGTATGGCTGACCTTGCTATGCGTATAAAATCCAAAAGCGAATTTTCGGAGATCAATTATGTTTCGGATGGCAATGCACCTTTTGGTTTTACTTTGGATTGCTTCCTTGCAGAAAACGGCAATCAGTCGAAAGTGCAAATAATCCTTAATGCCGATTTAAGTCCGATGTTAAAGCTCATGGCAGTCAGACCTCTGAAAAATTTTATCAATTTATTAGTTAACAAACTCAAAGAGATAATGGAAGTGATTGAGACCTGACAGGTTTTTTTAATTGACTGCTTGTTAGATTGATACATTTTAAACATCCTGGTAAGTTAAACCTGTCAGGTCTTTTTAGACTGCACTCAAATTTGAAAATGCAAATTGAAAATCGTAAATCAAATCACATATTCAATTTCCTTTAAATCGCACTCAATTTTTTGGTTATTCTTTGTTAGCAGTTGAAGTTTACCATATTCCGATACGCCGGTTATCCGGGCATAAATAATATTATTTTCAAACCTGTAAGGATGTATTTCATTCAATCTGAATAAAACCGAAAGATAACAGGAATCGAGACCGGAATAGTCCGGCTTTTCTAATTGCTTATACCTTGCGTTCAAAAAACTGCATAATGAATTTAAACATTCTTCCAAATCCAGGTTATGTTTTAAATATTTCCTTAAAGAAACCGGGTTGGGAGCATCGCTTACAAACCGGGTTTGATTGATATTGATCCCGGCACCAACGATGGAATACACGAAATTATTTCCGCTGATTGTATTGTTAATGAGGATACCGGCGACTTTTCCGTTATCAATATAAATATCATTAGGCCATTTAATACTGACTTTTTGTTTTTTAACCACCGACTTCACAAAATCATATATTCCAAGAGCAATGGTTTTATTTAGCATAAATTGCCTTTCTGCTTTAAGGAAATCAGGCGTTATAAAAATCGAAAATGTAAGGTTTTTACCGGTTTCACTCTCCCAGGTATTAGCATCCAATCCTTTACCCTTTGTTTGTTTATCTGCAATTATTATTGTACCTTCCTGTATTATAGCACCTCTCCTGATTTCATCAGACATATAATAATTCGTTGAATCAACCGTAGCGAGCCTTACTATTTTTTTCCCGATAATGTTCATAGAGAATGCCTTTAGTTATAAGTGTCTAAAATTATAAAGAAAATACAAAATAAATCATCTAATTTTATTGTTTACCTGATAAACATAAGCTAAAAGCCTTTTAATTATCAGAAAATGATTAATTTTGTATAGAATTTCAAACTTGTTATATGCCGGGAAAACAAAAGCAAACCGAATCTGAGATATTAAAAGACATTATTATTAAAGGAATACTTGAAAAAAAAGGAAAGGATATAATCAGTTTGAATTTAACGAAGCTTCCAAATGCAGTTTGTAATTATTTTATTTTATGTCATGGAAATACAAAAATACATGTGGAAGCAATAGCCGAATCGGTTGAGGATGAAGTTATCAAAGGTGTTAGAGCTAAACCCTGGCATAAGGAAGGTTTTGAAAATGCGGAATGGATTTTGATTGACTACGTTGACGTTGTTGTTCATATATTCCAGGAACACACGAGGATGTTTTATAATCTTGAAAAATTATGGGCTGACGCAGAAATTAAAAAATACGACAGTAACTAATTATGAAGTTTGTATCCCGTCCCGTCCTGAAACTTCGTGATTCGTGATTCGGGACAGGATTGCTAAAACAAGGACATAATGGCAGCAGAAAAACAAAAAGAACAAGAAAAGCAAGAAAAACAACAGAAAAGCAAGACACCTGTAGGTTTTCCTAAAGGAAAAACTCCTAATAAGAAGTTTAGTTTCTATTGGATTTATGGTATTATCGCGCTGATTTTCCTGACATATACATATACCGGCTGGAATGCAAATAAAGTTAAAGAAATCGACTGGGGCGAGCTCAAGCAAATGCTTTCAAGTCAGGATGTGGAGAAAATAATTGTCGTAAACAGGGAAGAGGCTGAAATTTTTATTAAACAAGACAGATTACACGATTCTAAATATAAACAAGAAAATGAAAAGGGTATAAGCGGCACAGGACCTCATTACACTTATAACATAGGTTCTTATGATACTTTTAAGGAAGACGTTGAACGAGCGCAGGAAGGATTGGAAAATCCCATTTACATAAGAAATGAAAAGAGGCATAACTGGTCGGGAGAAATCTTAAGCTGGATTTTACCTTTGTTAATTTTAGTTGTAGTATGGATTGTTATTATGCGAATGATGAGCCGGGGAGGACCGGGTGGCGCTCATATTTTCAATATCGGCAAATCAAAAGCACAGCTCTATGATAAAGAGACTTCTGTAAGTGTAGATTTTGAAGATGTTGCAGGTTTGGAAGAAGCCAAGGTTGAAGTGATGGAGATAGTCGATTTCCTGAAGAAACCTGAAAAATATACAAACTTAGGTGGAAAAATCCCAAAAGGTGCGTTGCTGGTCGGGCCTCCAGGTACAGGTAAAACATTACTTGCAAAAGCTGTTGCCGGTGAAGCACAGGTTCCGTTTTTCTCAATTTCCGGTTCCGATTTTGTTGAAATGTTTGTTGGAGTCGGCGCATCAAGGGTTCGCGATTTGTTCAAGCAGGCAAAAGAAAAAGCGCCGTGTATTATTTTTATTGATGAAATTGATGCCATTGGCAGGGCAAGAGGTAAAAACCCGATGACGGGCGCTAATGATGAAAGGGAAAATACCTTGAACCAGTTGCTCACCGAAATGGATGGATTCCTAACTAATACAGGCGTTATCATCCTTGCCGCCACCAACCGTGCCGATATTCTTGACAGGGCGCTGTTGAGAGCCGGACGATTCGACAGGCAAATTCACGTTGAACTACCTGACCTCGAAGAAAGAAAAGCCATATTTAATGTACATTCGAAACCGCTTAAACTTGATAAAACAGTTGACATGGTATTTCTTGCCAAACAAACTCCGGGATTCTCGGGTGCGGATATTGCAAATGTTTGTAATGAATCGGCTTTGATTGCAGCCCGTAAGGATAAAAAGAAAATAGATAAACAAGACTTTATGGATGCAATTGACAGGATCATCGGTGGGCTTGAGAAAAAAAACAAGATCATTTCGGCTTCCGAAAAAAAAGTCATTGCATACCATGAATCAGGTCATGCAACAGTTAGTTGGCTGACCGAACATGCCAATCCACTTGTTAAGGTTACTATTGTACCAAGAGGAAAATCACTTGGCGCTGCATGGTATTTACCCGAAGAAAGGCAAATTACAACTTATGATCAGATGTTCGATGAATTGACTTCTGCTTTGGGAGGCAGGGCTTCGGAAAAAATTAATTTCGGAAAAATATCTACCGGCGCTTTAAACGACCTTGAAAAGGTAACCAAAATGGCATATAACATGGTAGTTTACTTTGGATTGAATAGTAAAATTGGAAATGTTTCTTTTTATGATTCAACCGGTCAGCAGGAATTTTCGTTTCATAAGCCTTATAGCGAAAAAACCGCCCAGATGATTGATGAGGAAGTAAGCAAGATTGTTGAAAAAGCATATCAAAGAGCGGTTAAAATTATCAAGGAAAATAAAGATAAGGTTGTAAGTCTCGCTAAATTATTACTCGAAAAGGAAGTCATTTTCGGCGAGGACCTTAAAGATATTTTTGGACCACGTCCCTTTGAAGAAGAAAGGAAAAGGTTCGAAGAAGCTGCCGAAGAAGAAGTAAAACAGCTTAAAGCCAATAATAATAAGATAAAGAAAAACAGAAAGGCTTTGCCTGTAAAAAAAACAGGAAAGAGCGCAGCCCTAATAGAAGATAAAAAGACTGAGAAAGTCCAAAAGAAACAACCCGAACCTCAGGAGAAATAATTTAAGTATTTTAGTTATTAATTTACATGGAAGAAACGACATCGAGAGAAAAAGTTTTAAAAAAAATCAGGAATGCCCTGATTAATAAAACCGAAAATCCTTATCCTTCTGTTGATATCGAGTCTTTAGTTTACCATGAATTTGAAGATACCTTAGATATTACATTTGCCCATGAATTTACTAAAGCTGAAGGTAAATTTATTTATTGCGAAAATGAAAAAGAATTATACGATAATCTGATATCCTTAATCGCAGAAAAAAAATGGGTAAACATTTTTTGCCTTGAACCGGATATAAAAAAAACGCTCGACAATGCAGGAATACCATTTAAAAGTGAAAAAGCGGATTTTACTAAAATGGAAGCCGGTATCACCTATTGCGAATATCTTATTGCCCGCCTGGGAAGTATAATGATAACTTCAAGACAGACTTCGGGCAGAAGATTGAATGTTTTTCCGGAAAATCATATTGTTATAGCTTATACATCACAGATTGTCGCCGATCTGAAAGATGCACTAAAAAATATTAAAGAAAAATATATAAATAATATGCCTTCGCTTATTTCGGTTATTACCGGACCAAGCAGAACGGCAGATATTGAAAAAACACTTGTTATGGGAGCTCACGGACCAAAAGAACTTTATTTGTTTTTAATTGATGAAGAATAAAATATTTTGTTATGGAAGAAAATTTAAGAGAAATATTTTCGGCAAATAAAATGTATAAAATTAGCATTATACAGGAATTGCTAACTGAAAATAATATTGAAAGTTACGTACTGAATCAGAAAGGTTCGGCATTTCTCATTGGAGATATTAATCTTTATGTAGATGAAAAAGATGAAGCTAAAGCTCTTGCTATAATAAAAAAGCATGAAATGTAGATTATGTAACAATATTTTATACCGATACGGAACAGGTTTGCCAAATTTAAAAGGTTGTTCCTATCGGTATAACTAACTCTAAACAGCTTTACCTCGTAAACCCGTTAAGATTTAGTAAACATGGATAAAAACTGGGTGAAAATATTTTCAACAAGCGAAAGTTATAAAGCCGAAATTCTTAAAGGATTATTATTAGAAAATAGTATTGAAGCTGTTATTATTAATAAAAAAGATTCAGCATATTTATTCGGCGAACTTGAACTTTATGTTCGTGTGGATAATCTATTAAAAGCTAAACGAATTATAACTACACACAACGAGAAGTGAAAACCCTTCTGACAAGAGCTTTTTCAGGCGCCGTTTACGTAATACTTATTTGGGGTTCTATTATTTGGGGACCTTTTGCTTTTGGAATATTGTTTTTATTTTTCCTGATTCTGAGCTTGCTCGAATTTTATAAATTAGCATTAAAAGCAGGTTTTAAACCCGAAAAATTTACTTTCCTTTCTGTAGGAATTTTTTTGTATTTACTGGTTTTATTATATTCGTGGGATTACCTTGCACCTGCAAGCCTGTTGTTAAGCTTACTCTTGCTTTTCCTTATTTTTATCGTTGAATTGTTCAGAAAAGAAACTAAGCCATTCGGGAATATCGGCTTCAGTGTTCTTGGGCTTATTTACATAGTTATTCCGCTTTCGGTTATTAATCTCCTCTTTTATCCGGGTCTTAATCTATCAGTTCCATACAAGGAAATTTTATATGGATTTTTTATTTTAATCTGGGTGAATGATATTCTTGCTTATCTAACAGGAACCCTTTTTGGAAAACACAAATTGTTCAATAGCATTTCTCCTAATAAAACATGGGAGGGAAGTATTGGCGGAGCTGTTTTCAGTGTTGCAGGAGCTTACGTGTTATCTCTATTTTTCCACGAATTGAATATATTGGAATGGACAGGACTGGCATTCATTATTATAATTTTTGGTACTTTTGGCGATCTTTTTGAGTCTATGTTGAAAAGAAACCTGGATTTAAAAGACTCAGGTAGTATAATGCCGGGGCATGGAGGTGTTTTAGACAGGTTAGACAGTATTTTATTTGCTGCTCCTTTTGTCTTTATTTATTTTGCTTTTGTAATAAATCAGTAATGAAGATAAAGTTACATAAAGAGGGATATCCGGTAATAATAGTAGTGTTATTGCTTTTGCTGGTAATAATAGTGCTGATTAATATATTGTTTCCTAAACAAACACCAGTTCATTATTTACTTTATCTTGCAGGATTGATATTTTATTTTTTTGTTGTCAGGTTTTTCAGGAATCCCATACGTGATGTTACTCCCCAAAATAATTTAATACTTAGCGGAGCCGACGGAAAAGTTGTAGTAATTGAGGAGGTTGAAGTGAAGGAATATTTTAATGATAAACGAAAACAGGTATCTGTTTATATGAGCCCGCTTGATGTGCACGTCAACTGGTTTCCCGTAAGCGGTAAAATTAAGTATTATAAATATAATCACGGTTCTTATTTTATCGCATCCAAACCTAAATCATCTGAGCAAAATGAGCGGACAACAGTCGTTGTTGAAACCGAAGACAATAAGGAAATTATGTTCCGCCAGATAGCAGGCACTGTTGCCCGGCGAATTGTATGTTATGCTAAAGAAGGGAAAGAAGCTACTCAGGGTAAGGAACTGGGAATAATAAAGTTTGGTTCGCGGTTCGACCTGTTTTTACCTCCGGATGCTAAAGTAGAAGTAGAAATAGGACAAAAGACAATAGGTTGTGAAACGGTGATTGCAAGGTTTTGATAAGTAAATTGCAATTTGTAATTGCAAAATATTTTTGTATTAAATTGGATTGTACCTGTCTGCCCTGACTGCCGTCAGGCAGGCGACAAGGCAGGAATCCCGGTGTCTAACGTCCTTGAAGTTACAAAGTTCAAGGTGCAGGGGGGTTTAGTTCAACATAAAGTACATATTCGGCTACCGCCGAAAACGATACTTAAGTGTTAGGCGCTGATATTTGTATTATCTCTTTCGTTCATATTGGTCATTTAAAGTCAAATAATGTATTGCTACAAATAATTTTACTCTTATGTCTTTAAAGTTATAACTGTCATGGTTTATCAATAAATCAGCAACCATACTTGGACCAATGTCCCCAATTGATCTAAAGTTTTCATAGTATTTATTGATCACATTATAGTCCTTACCTAATTGGTTTAGAAAATCTACATATTTGCAATCATACTTTATCTCAATTTGTTGAAGAGTGTCATTAGATAAACGATTCACAACCTTACCAAAAGTCCAAATTTGGTTGAATGTAGAGTCACTTAATTGTGCGTACATTTTTTTTTGTTCGTCAAAAGATATTTTTATTTTAATACTTCCAATTTTTTCGACTTCTGACATTCTCTCAAAGAAACTCAGATAGCAATCATTAAAATTTTTCTTACCAAGCTGTTGATTTGTACAGATTTGTTTATTAAAGAATTCCAAAATTCTAGTTAAGTCTCGAATTTCAGATTTATTGAATATCTTAATTATTGTCGAGTTTGATTGCAGGTTCTCTTGATTGCTACCTGAACAACCAATCAAAATTATTAAAGCAATTATTTGATACAATTTCTTCATTCTATTTGCGCCTAACGTATTGGTATTTTAAGCGAAATTCAAAAATAGGAAAAAAAGTTAACATGTAAGGTAGAATCTGAAATTAATGTTGCAAAGGGGTATTACACCCGCCTGCCACCAATAAGCTAATACAAAGGCGGGCAGGAATCCTATAGTTATTTTTATCGGGATTATCCTTCCCAAATACCTGCCGCACAAATCCCGATGAGCAAGGTTAAATTGAGCCTGGATTTTCAAACAATATTGTATAAAATAAAAAGGCAGTAAGTTACTTCAACATTCTGCCTCATTTTTTTGGCTCAATTGAGTTATAAATCCTAATATGTCAGCATTAGTTTTCTCCTATTTTATATATACGATAATCAGAACGTTCCTTTTCTGACAAGTGAATTTGTGAAGTTGTAAAATAAATATTTCCCTGGGAGTCTTTAGAAAAACTGTCAGCCCATTTGATCTGGCTGCCTTTAACTACAGTTTGTAATTTGTTGGGATAGTTAAACTTAATAACTGAATTGCTCTCAAGATTTGCCATAAATAAATCACCTTGCTCATTAAATAACATTCCATCTGCAGGCCCGGTTTTTATTACCTTTTCAACATGCTCCTCTAATTCTGCCTCAGACAAATCTGGATTTAAAAGTTCTTTTGTCGCAATCCTGTACAAATGGTCTCCTGTAAGAGCTATATAGTATAAGTAAGCTCTATCAGGAGAAAGAGCAATCCCATCTGAATGAACAGTATTTGACCATTTTTTGGAGTTTATAATTAAATAATTTCTCTCGGCTTTGGTAGAATAATGATTTGCCAAAAGCCTTTTGCATTCTCCTGTTTGCAAATCAAGAGTTATGATGGCACCTGTACCTGAATCTGTGATATACGCCACTTCTTTTACTTCATCAATCCGGACGTCATTAAAGTAAGAATTGGACAAAAAGGTAGTTGAATCAAAATTATATTTTTTTATCAGTGAGTCTTTTGACAAATCAAATTTGTACAAGGCAGGTCCTGGATCTTTAACACCCATAAACATAGGATTATTTGTTTCAAGTACCCATAGTATATCATTGCGATCAACAAAAACACTCTGAATGCAATTAAAACCAATAGCCGGATTATTAAAATCATTATTAGGATATGGGACTATTTCCACATCTTTTAGTTCACCTACAGATATAGGAACATTTTCAGACCATCTGGGGAAATTAACAAATATTCTATCTTTCCCACTAATCGCAATACCTGTCCATAGACCCTTTGACGATGCAATCTCTTTTAATGCAAATTTTTCATTGTCTTTAGTAATACAGGATGATAATCCTAATAAAATTAATAATACTCCTAAAACTTCTTTTGTTTTCATATTTCTATATTATGTTTCATATAATGCTTTAAAAAATCGGTATAAACTTCACCACCGGTCGTTGTTCGGTAAGGGGAATTTATGAAAAAAGTTAAATAATCAATTGGCAATTTAGCTTCCACTGGGAATTACACCAGTTTTTGTTTTGTTAACAAAAAATTGTCTTAACGGAAATTTTTTTTAGCTTTGTATTTTCATATATAAATATTCATATATAAAAATTATTTTCTAAAACGAATACAGATAAATATTGTACTTGAATGAATAAATTAATTTACTTAGACAACGGAGCAACTTCTTTTCCAAAGCCAAAGGAAGTATATGATTTTATGCATGAGTTTTATCAGAAGCATGGCGTAAATCCCGGCCGTTCAGGATTTGATGCAGCTATTGAAACTGAAGAGGTTGTACATGAAACCAGAAAATTATTAACAGACTTTTTTAATGGAACTGATCCTAACCGACTGACATTTAGTTATAATGCCAGCGATACGCTAAATATGATTATTCAGGGGATGACTTCAAAAGGTGACCATGTAATTACAACAAACCTTGAGCATAATTCTGTGCTTAGACCGCTGTATCATAAGATGCACGATGGGGAGATAGAGGTTACATATATTCCTTTTGATAATAAGGGTTATATTGATCCGGATGATATAAAAAAGGCATTTAAAAGTAATACCAGTCTTGTAATCATAAATCACGGTTCGAATATTATTGGTACTGTTCAGCCAATTGCTCAGGTTGGAAAGTATTGTAACGAGGCAGGAATACCTTTTGCTGTTGATGCAAGCCAGACTGCCGGTATAATTGATATTGATATTGAAGCAATGAATATTGACGTTGTTGTATTTACCGGTCATAAATGTTTAATGGGCCCAACAGGTATAGGTGGATCATATATTAAAGAAGGTGTGAATATTAAAGGTACTCGTTTTGGAGGTACCGGTGTAAAGTCAGCATATCCATTCCATCTTGAGGAATTTCCATATCGTATGGAGTGCGGAACCTTGAATATTGTTGGAGTTGCCGGTCTTAATGCCGGTGTGAAATGGATATTGAAAGAAGGAATAAATAATATCCACGAGAGAGAAATTTTGTTATGGGACAGGCTCAGGAAAGGAATTCAAAATATTGAAGGTGTAATAACCTATTGTGCCAATGATATTGAGAATCAGAATGCGGTTCTAAGTTGTAATATTGATGGCTGGGAAGCCGGTGATGTTGGTACTATACTTGATGTTGATTATAATATCGCCAGTAGAACAGGATTGCAATGTGCTCCAAAAGTACATGTACAATTGGGTACTGATAAAATTCACGGAACAGTAAGATTGAGCCTTGGTGCATTTACAACTGAAGAACATGTGGATGCTGCAATTGATGCAATAAGTGAAATAGCAGAAATAAAAAGATAATATTATTTCATATTTCGCTTTGGTAGAATTATATGTTTAATAAAGTTCTTCACGAGGCAGGTTAATTTGATTTTTCTTCCAGAACTAATGCATCTGCAACCAGTTCTCCAATTGTCTTGATTTCAACACCCAACTGGTATTCCTTGTTTAATTCCATAAGCTGGTCAATACAGTTATGGCATGGAGTAGCTACTATTTTGGCACCGGTTTTACGGATTTGATCTGCTTTTATTTTACCGGATTTAATTCTTCTTTCGGCATATTCACTCATTGCAAGCTGACCGCCGCCGCCACCACAACAGAAGTTGTTTGCGCGGTTTGGCATCATTTCAATGAAATTCTCAACAGCATTCTTTATGACAAATCTTTGCACTTCAATTACACCACCGCCCCTTACCATGTTACATGGATCATGCAGGGTAACAGGTAATTTATTTAGTGATGGATCAAGTTTTATACGGCAGGAACGAATATAATCTCCAATTAGTTCAACAACAGAGATAACCTTAAAAGGATATGGTCTTTCTATCCAGTTTGGACCTTCCCATCTGATTGCCCTGTAACCATGGCCACATTCAGCCAAAACAAGAGTTTTTGCTTCAAGTTTTGACATTTCATCACAAAGTCTTTCAGTAAGCTCTTTAGCTCCTTTATCATCCCCTGAAAAATAGGCATAATTTGTAACATCATAAACATTGGTAGAAAGAGTCCAGTTTTCTTTTGCTGCATAATAGATTTTGGCTATTGCACTTATAGAGAGCGGAAAGAATTTAGGCTCTCTGGGATTTAGCGTATATAATATATCAACACCTTTTTTATCCAAAGGGATTGAAGCATCTTCATCCTCTACTTCCATCTCAAGGTCTTCAGAAAGCCATTCAAGAGTATCAACAAACTCATCACGCGGAATGCCCATATTATTTCCGGTATTGATAGCTGCATCAACAGTAGATTGTAATCCCGGCGAAACCAGTTCCATTTCAACAAGCATTGAACGGGCTGTACGGACAATATATGGTACATCTACTCCAATGGAACAATGAACAGAACAACGACCGCACATAGAACAAGCTCCGAAAACTATATCTATTAATTCTTCAACCGTCTTATCATTAAAGTCTTTAGCACCATAAAGCCTGGGTGCTACTTTTCCGGCTAATGTGTGATAGCGTTGGTAAATACTTGAAACAATATCCACCTTCTTCCCGGGAATAAAATTTTTATTTTTAGTAGC
The DNA here is from genome assembly GCA_016783885.1 of Bacteroidales bacterium. GTDB lineage: Bacteria > Bacteroidota > Bacteroidia > Bacteroidales > JAADJA01 > JAADJA01. The sequence continues at coordinate 11,368 of JADHVR010000011.1, read as the reverse complement.
AAGATAATAATGACAGGATTCACCACATAAACCACAATGAACACAGCTGTTCAGGTGGGTTAATAACCTGCCGTTTAATCTGCTTTTGAGAAGCTTTAGTGCTTTTTTTTGTTTCTCGGTTAATGAATTATTTTTAGCCATAATAATTACTTTTTCACCGGCCATGTACCTCTTCTGCCATAAAAGATACCTAAATGAAGACGTGCTGTGAAGAAATATATTGTATGTCTTAATTTCCCTATTGGAAGATATAGAAACAAAATTGTGGTTATAATGAAGTAATACTCCAATCCGGTATTTAGCAATAAATAGATAGCTGTAATAATCTGAAATCCTGTTACCAGGATATTACTAAAATAATCATCAGGATTTGATAAATTTTTTAACAGGGAGCTTGTCATTCTCTTTATAAGGATGGACAATCCACATATACTTGTGAATGCAAGAAAAACAATTATTGAATATGCCAACCATGTAGGAAAACTAACATTAAAAAAAATAAATATTACCAAAAACAGAGAAAGAAATGTGCCTAAATGATAAAAAATTCCTGCAGTATATGTTGGCAGGTGCATAAATGCTGTCTCCTTTTTTTTGGGTGACATAGCTTTTGTAAAGGAGTATACAACAGCTTGCCTTGTTTTTGCATCAGGAGTTGCATAATCAATATCTTTACCAGCAGGTAATGCCATGAAAAAATGATATAAACATGATAACAGGCATATTACAAATCCTGCTAAAAGAATCCAGTGAAATATTGTCATGATACTATATTTTATACACAACCGTCAGGTTTTGGCAAACCTGCTATTTTACAGGCACCTTTTGCCGGGCCCATTGGAAATAGAGTATAAATTTCTTTTAATCTTAACCCTGTATTTTGGCATATCTTCCTGACCATTGGTGCCATATCATTTTCGAGCCAGTGATTTCTTATAAAGTTAATTATTGCCCAATGTTTTTCATTAAGCTGCCCTGTGCCGTCGTGTTTAGCGAAAAGAGCTGCTATTTCTTCATTCCAGAGTTGAGGGTTAACTAAAAAACCATCACCGTCAACGTTAAATACTTTACCTTCAATTTCCAATTGTGTCACTGTTGTTTTTTTTAGCTTAATTATTATGGTAATATAAAAATTCGTGCAAGAATACAAAAAATATTTGCCGGATTGTAGAAATTGTATAAGGAAATAATTATTTATCTTAACGAATGTGAAAATAACAAGTAAGTAATCAGAGTGCCTTGAGTTTTGAGTGCCTAAATTGACTAAAGTTATGGTTTTCTATCAATTTGATGTAAAAATGAAAATATTATTAATAGTTATGGGCTGGGTTTCATTTCCTTTGCTTTATATTCTTTTCATTTTCTTCTGATTTTTTATCTTTAGTTTTTCTGAATTGACTTCCGAGAGGTCCCCATATAAACAGCAAGTGGAAAACTGTTCCGCCATAGAGAATATTGCTTATTTCCTCATAACACGACGTACCTTTCAATTTTAAAGAACATCCGATCATTACTGCTCCCCAAATAACAGCACTTGCGATAATATAAAATCCAATTGTTTTCTTTTTCATTTTATTTATTTTAATTGTTATAAATATTAATTATTTATATTGGTTGGTTTCTTTTAATCGCCCTATAAACGGTTTGCAAATATGGCCTTTAGCCGATTTATTAAATTCTGATTTTTATTGATTACTTGGCTTTTCAAATTTAGTAATAATTTTTCTTGATAACACTGAAGCGGCTATGGGCTATTATTTGCTGTTAGCACATGTTTTATTTGTTTTCAATTCTAATTTCTTGAATATCTTTCTCTGTGACTTGTCTAAAAGAAAATCTATAACCTTCATAAATTGCAATTCCATAAAAAACCAAATCTATAATACTAAATGTTTCTGCCATTAATTCAGGTACATAATTATAATCTAACAAAGTCAGGGTTTCAAAGTATCCAAGTCCTTCAGCGTTCGCAATAAACCCAATGATACTTAAAAAGTTACCTAACACAACACCAAATAGTGCTATTCCAGCTCCCCAAAATCCAAAAATTTGGTCAATCCCTTTTCCTGTTATTCGGATTGTAATTCCAACTAAAGCACCAATTGCTAATGCCATATATCCTATTTGAAATCCTGTTGATACAGTTATGATTCCCCAAATAACAGCTCCAATAATTGCAGCAATAAATCCAGCAATAATTCCAAATGGCAGATTTTGGTCAAGTCTTAATTTTTCAAATAATTCAGGAGATAATTTCTCTTTAATTTCACTTTGGTGTAATCCTTCCTTATCGTCAGCAGGTTTTTCTTTAACTGATTCATCTAATTTAAAGTCTGGACATTCTTTTTCGAATGATGCTTTTTGTTTTGTTAAATTGCAAATAATTCCTTGTTGCAAATCCATTTCACGATTTAAGCATTTTCTGCAAAATGTTAATTGTTCTTCTCTTGTCATTTTTTTGTTTTTAAATGTCTTGTCCTAAAATATGTGCTAACTTGTTTATAAACGCAACTCCGGTTTTTTATACAAAATTTAGTTAATTCACTAATTACCAACTATAAATCCGTGTATAACCGTTTATAATTATTTATTTATTCTTCAACGGTTAATGTTTCTTAAATCAAAATAATAGCCCCGAAGCTTTGGGATACGAAATTCAAAAATAGGGGAAAAAGTTAGAATATTAGGGAAAAACTGAAATTAAATTTGGTTATTAGCAAAAAGACTTCACCGCCAATTGGGTATAGGTGTTGTAAAGCGAATGTTTTATTCTTTTTAATTATTGGCTCAAATGTAATCATATTTTTATTTTATCCAACGGACTTTTTACTCTTAATATGGTTTTTCTGCTTACATTTTTGGAAACGAAATAATATAAATTTGTTTCCTTCGTTTCTTATATGTATTTTTGCATTTTTAAAAAAATAACTAATGTCTGATTTTGAAAAGAAATACAAAACCATTATAGAAGGTGCATATAATATATTTGCCGAAAACGGTATTCGTAATGTTTCGATGGACGACATAAGCAGAAGTCTTGGTATTTCAAAAAAGACCTTGTACCGGTGCGTCGAAAACAAAATTGACCTTATCAGAAAGGTTTTTGCTTATGTAAAGGACCAGATATTCATAAGGATGGAGGAAATGAAAAAGATGGATATGAATGCCATTGATGTATTGTTAGAAATGAGTAAGATTGCCAACATCAAACATTACAATATCAATCCTGTTATCTCTTTCGAACTTCAGAAATTTTATCCGCAGGTTTACAAAGAATATTTTGATTCAAAAAAGGAACTCATCATAAATTATATTAAAAATAACATCGAAAAGGGAATAAAAGAGGGTTTGTATCGTCAGGACTTAAATAAAGAAGTTATCGCTCATTTGTATTTTCAGAAAATAGAGGACATACATAAAACTGATTTTTTTAAATCTGAAAATTTTTCTTTTGAAACCGTGTTTAAAGTGATGTTCGAAAATCATATCCGCGGGATATCAAACCAAAAGGGTATCGAATATTTTGAGCGACAAAAAGAAAAGTTGAATTTCAATATTTAGAAAAGACATGCACAGAATTAAAAATATATTGTTAATTGGTTTAAGCCTGTTTTTAGCCTCTAATATAAATTATGCCCAGGAGGTTAAAAAATTCTCTCTTAAAGAAGCACAGCAATATGCCCTGGAAAATAATTATGATGTTATAAACGCGGGCACTGATGTTGAGATTGCCAGGAAAAGGGTAAAAGAAAATCTTGCAATTGGTTTGCCGCAGGTAAATGCAAGTGCAAGTTATAATAATTACCTTGAACTACCCACAACCCTGATTCCGGGTGATATATTTGGCACACCTGGTGAAGATATAGAAATCAAATTTGGCACTCAGCATAATGCAGCCTGGGAGGCAAATTTAAGCCAGTTGATTTTCAGTGGTCAATATATTGTGGGAGTAATGGCTTCTAAAGCGTATGTAGGCATTATTGAAACCAATTATCAAAAAAGTGAGATTGAAATTAAGGATGCCATAGCCAAGGCATATTATCCGATTATAATACTCCGGGAAAACAAGAAAGTATTTGACAGCACTTTAACAAGTCTTAACAAAATGCTTTATGAAACCGAAGAATACTACAAGAGTGGTTTTGCTGAAGATACTGATGTTGACCAGTTAAAATTATTAATTTCTGACATGCAAACAACTATAACAAATATTAATAATCAGCTTGAAATCGCTTCAAATCTCTTGAAATATCAATTGGGCATAAGGGCGGATGAAAATATTGAATTAACTGAAAAATTAGATGACCTGTTAGGCGAGGTGAACAGGGAATACCTGATGAATACTTCTTTTAACTTTAACAACCATATTGACTATAAATTACTTAAAGACCAGGAAAAGATGGCTGTTCTTCAGCTAAAACTTAAAAAGTCGGAATATTTACCAACCCTGAATGGATTTTATTCTTATCAGCAAAACGCAATGCGCGATAAATTCACTTTCTTTGCTTCAGATAAAAAATGGTACACAAACCAAATGTTGGGCGTGGAACTAAGTGTGCCAATTTTCAGCAGTGGTAACAGAAAATATAAAGTTCAGCAGGCTCAACTCGAAATCGATAAAATAAAGGTTATAGATAACCAGTTACAACAAGGCTTATCCTTACGAGTAAGAACTGTTAAATCCGAATTTAATAATGCTTACCTGATTTATTTGAATAAAAAAATGAGCCTGTCTAATGCTGAAAAAATTTATCAGAAAACCGAAATTAAATACCGTGAAGGTATTGCAACAAGCTTAAACTTATCACAAACCTATAATCAATATCTTACAATCCAGATCGATTATTTAACTTCAATCCTGGATTTATTAAATAAGAAGTCCGATCTTGAAAAAGAGCTGACTAAGGTGAGTTATTGATTTGGTTGGAATAACGAAAAGAAAAATAACATGAAATTTCAAAAGTACTTTGTAATAATATTTTCTGTTGCATTTCTTTTTCAATCTTGCAAAAGTCCTGTGGAGGATACAAGCAAAATTGAATTGAAAACACAGATGGATACCATTAGCTACATTATCGGGCTTGATTATGGAATTGGAATTAATGAACAGGAAATTGATGTAAATAACCTGGCGGTTTACAAAGGTTTGGTTGACGGACTAAATGATACCACACTTCTGCCGGATTCATTAAAGCAGGTAATAATTGATGAATTTAATGAAGAACTCAAAACACGCATGGAAGAAAAAGGGAAAATATTTCTTGAAAAAAATAAAGCAGATGGTGCAATGTTTATGAATGAGAATAAAAATAAAGAAGGTGTAATACAGCTTAACAGCGGCTTGCAGTATAAAGTTATGAAAGAAGGCGGGGGTTCGCAGCCTGCTGTTAATGATAGTGTTCTGGTTCATTACAGGGCAATGTTCGCGGACAGGACGGTTTTTGATATGTCGTACGACAGGGGACCAGCCGGAATCAGGTTAAATAATGTGATCAAAGGATTATCAGAGGGAATTCAGCAAATGAAAGAAGGCGGTATTTACGAACTTTATATTCCGCCCGAACTTGCTTATGGCGATCAGAATTTCGCTAATGTAATACCTGCCGGTTCAACACTGATATATACTATTGAATTGATTGAAATAGTTAAATAGAACCAAGATATAAGATAAAAGTATTAATAAATGAAAAAGTTAATTTTTATATCGATCGTAATTTTTTTTGCTGCTTGTAGCAGTAATAATAATCCTGAAAATAAGGATGAGATCAAAAAGCAGATAACGGAATACAAAAAACAGGTTGATGAACTGAATACTAAAATTGCAGATTTGGAAAAGCAATTAAACGATGATCCTGCAAAAATTTCTAATAAAATTCCGGTATCGGTAAAGGAGATGAAATACGAACCTTTTTTTCATTATTTTGAAGTGAACGGAACAGTCGAAGCCATTAATGCGGCATTCATCAGCCCCGAGATTAACGGGCAGGTACTGAATATATTTGTACAGGAAGGAGAGAGGGTGAAAAAAGGGCAACCTCTGTTAAAGCTGAACTCCAGCATTACCGAAAGTTCCATCAAAGAAGTTGAAACAAGCCTTGAGCTTGCCAATACGATTTACGAAAGGCAAAAGCGTCTTTATGATAAAAATATAGGTTCGGAGATTGATTATCTTACAGCTAAAAACAATAAAGAAGCCCTTGAAAGCAAGCTGAAAACTCTCCACGCTCAACAAGACATGGCATTGGTAAAATCCCCTGTCAACGGTATTGTTGATGATATTTTTATTAAGGAAGGAGAAATGGCTATGCCCGGGCTGCAGACGATGCAGGTAGTAAATCTTGATAACCTGTACGTGGATGCCGACGTTTCGGAAGCCTATCTTACTAAAGTCAAAAAAGGAGATATGGTGCTGCTTGAATTTCCCTCATACCCTGATATAAAAATGAAAGTTCCGGTACATCGAATCGGAAATGTGGTAAAAACTGCCAATCGTACATTTACAGTTCAATTGAAAATTAAAAATAAAAATGAAGTGATAAAACCAAATGTGCTGGCAATTATAAAGATCAATGATTTTTCCGCCGAATCCTCTTTGCTGGTGCCATCCTTAGTTATTAAACAAGATTTAAAAGGCTCGTATGTTTACGTAGTGCAGAAACATAGTAATAATATTACGTCTATGAAAAGGTATGTTAAAACCGGGATGTCTTATGGTGATGAAACAATAATAACCGAAGGGTTGCACGAAGGAGACAAAGTGATTGTAAATGGATATAACCAGGTTTCGGACGGGGCGGAGGTTGAAGTAAAATAAGGCTGAGGCTAAGGCTGAGGCTAAGGAAAAAAAGGAATTGTAGATTTTTAATAAAAATTATGGCATATAAAGATTTTACTGAGATGCCGGTTTGGCAAAAGGCTTTCAGTTTATTAGTTGAAGTATATAGACTTTCAAAATCTTTTCCAAAAGAAGAAAGGTATGGGATGATTTCTGACATTAGAAGGTCGGCAAATTCTGTAACACATAATATTGCTGAAGGGTTTGGGAGATATGAGAAAAGGGATAAAACAAGATTTTATAAAATTTCAAGAGGTAGTGCATATGAAATCATAAGTCAGAGTTTTGTTTCTGAAGCATTAGAATATTTAACAAAAGAGGAAAGCGAAAATCTAATAATAGGATATAGGGAAGTTATTGATGAATTAGATTCAATGATAAAATCTATTGAAAACAGAGATAATTAAAGGAAAGGGGAATTAGGTGAAGGCTGAAGAGAGGCTAAGGCTGAGGCTGAGGAGAGACTTAGCCTCAGCTTCAGCCTTTTTAAAACAAATCAATAATGGAAAAACATTTCAAAGAAGAGAAAGTCAAAAGAGAGTTTAAGCTCACCACTTTTGCGCTAAATAATAGAAATACGATATTCCTGCTTTTATTCATCCTTGTGGCTTTCGGATTTTACAGTTACCGTTCACTGCCAAAGGAGTTGTTCCCTGAAATTTATTTCCCAACTGTAATTGTGCAAACCATGTATCCGGGAAATCCACCCATCGACATAGAAAACCTGATCACACGCCCAATAGAAAAAGAACTGGAATCCATCAGGGGGATAAAAAAGATCACATCAAACTCCTTACAGGATGTTTCATCCATTTTTGTTGAGTTCAATACCAATGTGGAGATCAACCAGGCTTTGCAGGAAGTCAGGGATGCCGTGGATAAAGCCAAAAGCGAACTGCCCAACGACCTCTTAGATGATCCTTACATTTCCGATATCGACTTCTCTGAATTTCCTATTATAAGTATAAACCTCTCAGGCGACTATAGCTTAAACGAACTTAGAAACTATGCAGAATATCTGGAAGATGAGATAGAAAGCATTTATGAAATATCAAAGGTTGAAATTTCAGGATTGAACGAAAGAGAAGTAAAGATCAATATTGATATGCACAAGCTTACCGACTTTGAACTTAGCTTCAATGATATTGAAAATGCCATTTCATCGGAAAACGTTTCTATGTCGGGCGGAGATTTGCGGTTGGGCGATACACGGCGAACCATCAGGGTAATTGGTGAGTTTCAGAATGTGAAAGAAATGGAATCTATTATCGTAAAGCACGAACACCAGGATATTGTTTACCTGCGTGATGTAGCTGATGTAATTTACGGTTTTGCAGACCCTGACAGCTATGCCCGCCTGGACAGACAGCCTGTGGTAACTTTGCAGGTGGTGAAAAAAGGCGGAGAAAACCTGCTGAAAGCAACGGATAAAATTTTTGCAATATTGGATCATGCAAGAGAAGCCAAAGCAATTCCAGATAATTTAAATATTACCATTACAAACGATCAATCGGATATCATCAGGAAACAATTGAGTAATTTAGAGAACAGTATTATTTTGGGGATTATTTTCGTTTTGCTCGTTTTGTATTTTTTCCTTGGTATCAGAAATGGTCTTTTTGTCGGGCTGGCTATTCCGACATCCATGTTTTTATCGTTCATGATATATGGATTGATGGATTCTAGCATCAACATGATAGTATTGTTTTCATTGATCCTTGCACTGGGTATGTTAGTTGACAATGCTATTGTAGTTGTTGAAAATATTTATCGTTTTATCGACAGGGGATATTCGAAATACGAGGCTGCAAAGAATGCGGTAGGCGAAATTGCCATGCCGATTATTTCGTCCACTGCCACTACTCTCGCTGCGTTTGTCCCGCTATTGTTCTGGGACAGTATGATGGGCGAGTTTATGAAGTACCTGCCTATAACGCTGATCATTGTATTGTCTTCTTCATTATTTGTTGCTTTGGTTATCATTCCTGTGGTTTCATCTTCGTTTATAAAATATGGTGATCAAAACCCAAAACCTCACGTTAAAAAAACATTGGCAATAGCAGCTATTATGATCATCCTTTCCATATTTTTCTTTATCGGCGGGTATAACATTCCGGGAAGCCTGCTGGTCATTTTTGCTATAATCGGATTATTCAACCTGTTTTGTCTTTACAGGATATCTAAATGGTTCCAGGAGGTGTTTCTTGTATGGATGGAGCAATCTTATCTTAGATTTTTAAAATTCGGACTTAGAAAAAGAAACCCGTATTACTTTATTTCAGGCACTGTTCTTCTTTTAGTGCTGACTATCAGTTTTTATTTTGGCAGTAACCCAAAGATCATCTTTTTCCCTGAAACCCAACCCAAATACATAAACATTTTGACTGAATTGCCAATAGGAACTGATATTGACGCAACGGACACGTTTATGAGGAAAATTGAAAATAAAGTATATGAGGTTATAGAGCCTAATAAAGATATTGTAAAATCGGTACTGACCATCGTTGGTAAAGGGGCGAATTCGGAAAATGAAGGTTTCAGCGGAAAATCCGGCGGACCAAACAGGGGATTGATAACGATAAGCTTTGTAGATTTTGAATTCAGGGGTGGCATTAACACAACGGACATTTTAAAGCAATTTAGCGATACGCTTATTGGCAGGTACCCGGGCGTGCAATTTTCAATAGATAAACAGATTGATGGTCCGCCTGCAGGTAAAGCTGTTAACATAGAGGTAAGCGGTAAAGAATTTACAAAATTACTTTGGTTAACCGACACAATACAGGATTTTATCGAAGCCACCAGCATCGAAGGTATTGAAGGATTGAAGATTGATCTCGACATAGGAAAGCCTGAATTGCTGATAAAGATCGACAGGGATAAGGCGCGCCGTTTCGGATTATCCACTGCTCAGATAGCTATGACCCTGCGAACAGCGCTTTTCGGAAAAGAAATATCGGATTTTAAAGATGGTGAGGATGAATACCCTGTTCAGTTGCGTTTAAAGGAAGAATACAGGAATAATATCGTTTCGCTGCTGAATCAGAGGGTTACCTTCCGGAGCCAGTCAACAGGAAAAATTATACAGGTTCCTATCTCCGCAGTCGCTGATATTGAATACAGCACCACTTACGGCTCGGTGATGCGAAAAGACCTCGACAGGGTGATCACAATTTATTCAAACATTTTGGAGGGATACAATGCTACCGTGATCAACAATCAATTACGCGAATTGCTTGCTGACTTTGAAATGCCTGAAGGATACGACTACGAATTTACCGGCGAACAGGAAGAACAGCAGGAGTCTATGGCATTTTTAATTAAGGCTTTACTTATTGCCATTGCTGTTATTATGGTTATTCTTGTAAGCCAGTTTAATTCTGTTGTTAAACCTGCAATTATAATGTTTACGGTTCTTTTAAGCACCATTGGCGTGTTTGGAGGTTTAGCCACCTTTAATATGGATTTTGTTGTAATTATGACCGGCATCGGAATCGTTTCTCTGGCAGGTGTTGTGGTTAACAATGGTATTGTATTAATTGATTATATAAACCTGGTAAAGAAACGCAAAAGAGTAGAGATGGGTTTGGAAGAAAATGCTATTTTGCCAATAGATATATCAGTAAGATGTATTGTGGAAGCCGGTAAAACGAGGCTCAGACCTGTATTGCTCACTGCCATTACAACCATTTTAGGACTTTTACCTTTAGCATCGGGTTTGAATATCGATATTATTTCCATGCTCCGGAATTTCGATCCGAAAATATATTTCGGTGGTGATAATGCCGCATTCTGGGGACCTATGTCATGGACGATTATCTTCGGATTATCATTCGCTACTTTTCTTACGCTGATAATTGTTCCGGCAATGTATCATGTATTGTATTTAGGGAAGGTCGGCTTGCATAAGATAAAAAACAGATGGAAATGAAAATTACGTTTGAAAAATTACAAACTGCTCCACCGCTTCAAGCGTCCACGCTTGAAGCGGCAACTTTCTGTTTTGCCTGGTAGTCATTGCAAGTCTGGCAGTCTTTACGTTCGATGGCGTCCAAAGTTTTAGGGCAGTATATTCCCTTTTTCTTCATGGCTTTATTATCCCCGATACGGGTTTTGGGAAACTTACCTGATTTTGTAAAGAATATTTTTATCCCCATGATAAGAATAGCAAGTAATAATAAAACCGAAGCAATAATAAAAACCTTTAACATAATATTTATCGAATAATGATCTTCCGTACCAGCTCTGTTTTATCAGATTTTATTTGTACAAAATAAACGCCTTCCGGATTGCCACTCAAATCAATATTAAATGACTTACCTGTAACGATTTCTGTTTTGCTCTTAAAGACAATTTCGTTCAGCATATTCATCACGGTAACATTAGTCATTCCCAGGCTTTTATTGAATTTGACGGCAAATTCTCCATTTGATGGATTCGGGAAAATCTCAAAATGTATTCCATTAACAATTTCATTTATCCCCAAACATTCGCCAACATAAATGCTATCTTGAGCAAAGTTCTCGCAGCCGT
>JADHVR010000145.1 GCA_016783885.1 Bacteroidales bacterium | reverse complement strand
TTGTTTTATTGCAAATAATCATACATCCGGAGGCAATTCGGGCAGCCCCGTATTGGATGCCGATGGCAATCTTATCGGTATAAATTTCGACCGGTGCTGGGAAGGTACTATGAGCGACATTATTTTTGATCCGGGTCAGTGCCGGAATATTACTCTGGATATTCGTTATTGCTTGTTCATTATAGATAAATTTGCCGGCGCTAAGCATTTAATTGAAGAAATGACGATTGTTGATTAAGGAATTTTGAATTTTGAATGTTAAATATTGAGTCCAGTTCTAAAAGACATTTATTTAAAATAATTGAAAAAAACTGCAACAGATTACACTGATTATCACAGATTTAATTTTTTAAAAATCTGTGAATCTGTGGCTTTTTTTAGTTTTTACGACTTTTCGGAGTTGACTTAATGTTAAATGTTGAATGGAAAATAAAAAATGGTCAGAATTTATCACAATCGAAGATGTAAGAAATCACGTGCAGGCTTGAAATACCTTGAGGAAAAGGGAGTTGATTTTGAAATTATCGAGTATATAAAAAATCCTTTAACAGAAAAGGAATTGAAAGTAATCTTAATGAAAATGAACGCCAGTCCGAAGGATATTATCCGCACACAGGAAGAAATATATCGCAGGCAATTTAAAGGAAAGAATTTCACTGATGATGAATGGGTGAAAATCTTACTTGAGAATCCGAAATTGATAAAACGCCCGATTGTAGAGAAGCAATACAAAGCTGTATGGGCTGACCCTTATGAAAATATGGATGTACTATTTTAGATGTACGTTATGCGTATGAAAAGATAAAAGTTATTGGTTAAAAATTATTAGTTATTAGTTATTAGTAAAAGGACAAAGGTATTTCATAAATATATTAATACATAAACACTTTAACACACAAACACATAATAAAATGAAAGTAAGAATTGAAAAAGACACAATGGGAACTGTTGAAGTTCCTGCCGATAAGTATTGGGGCGCACAAACCCAAAGGTCGAAGATAAACTTCCCTATCGGCGAACCGGCTTCTATGCCTAAAGAAATTATCATGGCTTTTGCTTATTTGAAAAAAGCGGCAGCACTAACTAACAATGAGTTGGGTGTTTTACCCGATAAAAATGCAAAACTTATTGCACAGGTATGCGATGAAATCCTCGAAGGAAAGCTGGACGATAATTTTCCTCTGGTTATCTGGCAAACCGGCTCCGGTACACAATCGAATATGAATATGAACGAGGTGGTTGCCAACCGTGCACATGTACTGAACGGAGGTGAACTCGGTGATGGAAAACGAACCATCCATCCGAATGATGATGTGAATAAATCGCAGTCGTCTAACGATACATTCCCGACAGCCATGCACATTGCTGCATATAAGATGATTATCGAAACCACTTTGCCAGGAGTTGAATTGCTTCGTAATACGCTGGCAAAAAAAGCTGAGGAGTTTAAAAATATTGTAAAAACCGGCAGAACTCATCTTATGGATGCCACTCCATTAACTTTAGGGCAGGAGTTTTCGGGATATGTTTCACAATTGGATCATGGGATTAAAGCATTAAAAAATACTCTTGACCACCTGTTAGAACTTGCGCTGGGTGGAACAGCGGTAGGAACAGGCATCAATACTCCAAAAGGATATGCTGTGAAAGTAGCGGAAAATATTGCTAAGTTAACAGGCTATCCTTTCCGTACTGCCGATAATATGTTCGAAGCATTGTCGGCACATGATGCTATGGTTGAAACTTCAGGCGCATTGAAAACCCTTGCTGTAAGTTTGATGCATATTGCTAATAATACACGTATGCTGGCATCAGGCCCGAGATGCGGAATAGGTGAGATTATGCTTCCGGCTAACGAACCCGGGTCATCTATTATGCCCGGAAAAGTGAATCCGACACAAAACGAAGCGTTGAGCATGGTTTGTGCTCAGGTGATCGGTAACGATACAGCTATTGCCATTGGAGGTATGCAGGGGCATTTTCAGTTGAACGTTTTTAAGACTGTGATGATCTATAACCTTCTTCAATCAGCGCGCTTGTTAGGAGATGCATGTGTTTCATTCAATAACAACTGTGCTGTTGGGATTGAGCCGAATCCGGATTTTATTAAGAAAAACCTGGAAAATTCGTTAATGCTGGTTACCGCATTAAACACACATATCGGTTATGAAAAAGCTGCCGAAATAGCAAAAAAAGCACATAAGGAAGGTTTGACATTAAGAGAATCTGCACTTGCATTGGGTTATTTAACAGAGGATGAGTTTACTGAGTGGGTTGACCCTAATAAGATGATATAGTTTTATAAGTGCCTAAAGTGCCTAAAATGCTTTAAGTACTCTATGAACTTTATGAATTTTATAAACTGGTTTTGGAAACTAAAAAGTCAACAGTTAACAATTGAATGATCCCGAAACTTCGGGAAATGATTACTGAATGACAATAAACCATCCGGCAGCAGGCAATCAGCTCAAGACTGAAAACTGGAAACCGGAGACCGGAAACCGATTTTCTACTGAAAAGCAACCTTGTTGATATAAAAAACAGTACGTTTGCTTTTATTAATTAATGAATTGTTTTTTATGGTTTGAAAACCATAAGCAATAAAGTAATTATCATACCAATATTCCATATTGCTCTTGGTGTCAGTCATTATTTTGTCATTCACGTAAGATGATTCAATAGGGTAATATTCAACGCCTTCGATAACCTCGGGTCCGTTAATGATTTTTGCGCTTATTTTTCCATCATAATTATATGCCATAATTATTTCATTGTTTTCAAAATAAGTATTTACCCTATTCTTCAGATTAAATGTTAGTATATTGAATATTTCCATGCCGTTATCCCATAACTTATTGCCTTCTTTATCGAAGCAGAAAATAAAGGTATTAAAATATTTATATCCGTCAAATACCGTATAAGATACAGGTACGGCATGACCGTAGTAATCGTAATAAGTGCTGGTTACTGTATGATATTCCTCATAAAATGCCTCGGCTATAAAATAATAAAGGCTGTCTTTTTGGATAACGTCATGAAGAAGCAAATCGAAATCAACCGAATATTTATCTTTTTCTTCTTCGTTTTTATCTGCTTTCTTTTTTGCTGATCTGTATTCACGGCTTTTCAGGTAACCGGTCATGTTTTCCAACTCCAGAAAATTGAAATATTTAATTTCTGCCGGTAGGTTTCCGGTGATATTTGCCGTATAAAAACCTGATGATTCTTTTGTAAAATAGCTTTTACTGTCAATTGATCTGCCTTTCACAATATCGTAAGTTCCAATGAGTAATTTTTCATTTTCGCTGACGGTTATTACTTTGCCGGTATTAAATTTCTTACCCTCATCCGGTATTATCTTAATAGTATTAATATTATTGTTTTGTTCGTCAAATTCTTTAACAAGGAAATAGTATTCGGTTTTTGAAATATAAACATTAAATATGCCGATAAACGAATTATTAAGAGTATCAATATACAGGCTTACGAAACGAGACCTGCCATTTTCAATTTCCAAAACAGTTTTTGTTTCTTTACTGTTAATGTTCAGACTATATATACCTGTTTGTTTTTCATCTACATTCATTCCTGCGATAATATAGTCGCCAAAAACATCAAAATCGACAAATCTTGAATTATCGGGTATTTCACCGCTGAACATCTCATAGCCACCATTTGAGATATTTATTTTTAGAATTTGGTAATTATAAACTTCCGATTTTTTTTTATCAGCATCATGGAATAAAAGATACATGTAGTTGCCCCTCAGCACGTTTTTTGTGTAGCTCATATTTTTATAAACCGGAACATCTTTTTTCCATGTTTCCTGCATAAACTTATTATGTAACACGAACACCCAAAACTTGTAATTATCTTCTTTAATTGTTGTTTCGTAAAATAAAATAAGCCCTTGTTCACCGCATGGCTCGATTTTATAAGTGGCGTCATCCGATTTGGTTTCAATCTCAATTCTTAACAGCGGATCGCTTTGTCCGAAAATAAATAAGGACGGCAGCAATACGAAATACAAAACAGCAATATGTTGTATTGATATTTTCATGTTATACACAAAAATAAATAGTAACTGTTTGCGGTATTTAAATGACAGATTATAAACCAAATAAAAAGTGAAAATAAAAATTGCACCACACCTGCCTGCCGGCAAAGGCAGTGATTACTCAGATTTTCATAGAATATTTTTTAATTATCTCAAAATTAATTTTCGTGTAATTGTTTGTCCTGATTTTGTATTGATAAACGTAACAAAATAAATTCCGTTCTCCAAATGTGAAAGATCAAGTTTAGTATTTAATCCTTGTAATTCAAATTCATTGACCAACTTTCCTGTAATTGAAAGAATTTTTGCCTGGTTAAAAGTTTCACCGGAATTCTCAATATTTAGTAGTCCGGTTGAAGGATTTGGATATATCCTGATCAATTGAGATAAGTCAAGCGGATCATGAATACCCATTTCTTCTTCACCTTCGATTATTATATCATCTATTTCCCATGTAGCTGAAGTAGAATTTGTAGAAGTGAACCGGAAAGCAACATATACCGAACTTCCCTCATAGTCGGATAAACTAATTACGCCAGATTCAACCCAATCAAAAGATCCCGGTGACATATTAAATGCCAATGTGTTCCAGTTAGCCGAATACGGATCAGCGCCTCCATCGTAATCTGTGGATATTTTAAATTCCAGATCAGGACCGGTATAGTCTTTAGCATTCCAAAAAACAATCCTTTCATTAAAATAATTTTCAAAATTCATAGGAGGAGATATCAGCCAGTCATCATTTTCATAAGCCTGCCCCTCATATCCGCTCATCTTAGCACAAGGTGTATAGTTAATTCCATAAGTGTTATCTCTGTCCCATACCTGCGAACCGGTAACAGAAATGGTTGTCCAGTTACCCCAGCTATTATCGAAGTTTTCTTCCTCGATGGTAACTGTAGTTACCTGTATAGTTGTTGCATTAGCAGTTGGAGCTGTTCCATCATTTTTATAATTTATATCAGTTCCGCTATTGGTATATGAATAAATTGAGAAATAATATGTAGTATTAACGGTTAATCCCTGGGCGAATGAGTATGTTTCCACACCATAAGGAACATTCACCACCGCTTCACCATCCGACAGGTCAGAATCATTCTGAACCGGAGCGCCATCCACCGGAACAGGCAAACTGCTGTTTATACCTGCAAAGATGATGTATTTATCAGGTAACTGAGTTCCGACGGCGTCAGTCCAGCTTAAATTAATGGTTGTTCCCGAAGCATCAGCAGCAAAGTTGGTCGGGTAATTAGTAGGTTCGGGATCAATAGTAGTTTCTTCATCGCCGGTGATCAAAATCTCATCCACTTCCCAGGTAGCCGAAGCAAAATTTGTAGAAGTGAACTGGAATGCAACATACACAGCACTTCCTTCAAATCCTGACAGGTCAATTTCACCTGATTCAGTCCATTCGAAACCCCCTGATGACATGGTATATGAAAGTGTTGTCCATGTAGCCGAATATGGGTCTCCGCCTCCGTCGTAATCGGTAGAGGCTTTAAATTCAAGATCGTTGCCTGTATAACTCATAGCAGTATAAAATACAATCTGCTCATTCATATAGTCAGTGAAATTCATTGCAGGAGAGATAAGCCAGTCATCATTTTCATAAGCCTGCCCTTCATATCCGCTCATCTTAGCACAAGGTGTGTAGTTGATACCGTAAGTGTTATTACGATCCCACACCTGCGAACCCACTACTGAAATTGTTGTCCAGTTGCCCCAGCTTTCATCAAAGTTCTCATACTCGATTGTTACAGTTGTAACGGTTCCGATTGTAGCATTGGCAGTCGGAGCGACACCGTCATTCTTAAAGTCAATATTGACTCCGCTGTTGGTGTATGAATAAATGGAAAAATAATAAGTTGTGTTCGGATCAAGATTGCCAAATGAACCTTCTTCGATACCGTAGTTCACATTTAATGCGCCGCTACCATCAGATAAGTCAGGGTCATCCGGTACAGGTGTTCCATCCGCGGGAACAGGCAAACTGCTGTTTATACCTGCAAAGATGAT
>JADHVR010000066.1 GCA_016783885.1 Bacteroidales bacterium | reverse complement strand
TCAAGGAGAGGGAATAATAAGGGGGAGAAAGAAAACATTTCTTATCCCTTATGGATAGGGAAGAATTTTAGTGAGGATTTAAAATAATACCACAATATTATTTCCTCTCCCTCTGGGAGAGGATTAAGGTGAGGGGAAATATACTAAGTGAAAAGGAATTTAAAAAAGAACATAAAACAAAATAATATGAAAACATTTCTCAAGATTATCGGAATTTTAGTAATTATCATTATCGCCCTAACATTCATTTTACCTGTAATATTTAAAGGTAAAATATTTGAACTGGCTAAAGAAGAAATCAATAAAAACGTACGGGCGAAAGTTGATTTCACTGATCTGAACCTTTCTCTGTTCAAGAGTTTTCCTAATTTTACTCTTAGCCTCAAAGGGCTTACCGCTGTTGGCAATGAAGAATTTGAAAAAGATACCCTTGCCAATATTCAAACCATCGATATAACCATTGGACTGTTTAGTGTTATTGGAGGTGATAACTATGAAATAAAAAGGATAAGGATAATCCAGCCGGATATTCTGGTAAAAATACTTGAAGACGGAAAGGCAAACTATGATATTGCCGTTCAAACTGAGGAAGAAAAAGAACCGGAGATAACTACAGAAGAAGAAGAATCAGCATTTGCAATTACTTTAAAACGATTGGAAATTACTAATGCGAATATAATTTATGCTGATGCTTCTCAAAGCATGACGCTCAAAATAATTGATCTGGATCATACATTAATGGGGAACTTAAGTGAAGATTTTACTACCCTTAGAACAAATACAACAATCGGCAAACTAACATTTAATTATGATGGTATTAATTACCTGAACAATGCCCGGCTGAAATACAAAGCCAATATTGATGCAGACCTGAAAAATGAGATTTACACGATTAAAAAAAATGAACTAAGACTGAATGAACTTTACCTGAATTTTGACGGGTCAGTTTCAATGATTAACGATGACATTAACTTGGTTCTCACCTTTAATACTCCGAAAACAGAATTCAAACACCTGCTTTCGCTTGTTCCTGCTATTTATGCAAAAGATTTTGAAAATATTGAGACAAAAGGAAGCTTGTCATTAGATGGTAATGTAAAAGGAATTTATAATGAAAATAACCTGCCGTCTTTTAATCTGAACCTTAGTGTCGATAATGCGATGTTCAAGTATCCCGACCTTCCAAAGGCTGTAACTGATATCAATGTTCAAGCTAAAATCGCAAACAAAGGCGGTGTTGCCGATAACACTATTATTGACATTTCAAAATTCCATTTAAAATTGGGAAGCAATCCGGTTGATATAAGTATGCTGATCAAAACTCCTGTTTCAGATCCTGAAATAGACGGAAAGATAAAAGGAAAGCTTGACCTGGCATCAGTAAAAGATTACTATCCTCTTGATAAAGGCGAGGAGCTATCCGGTACATTTCTCACCAACATTACTTTACAGGGTAAGATGTCATCAATCGAAAACGAACAATATGAAGATTTTACTGCTATCGGTTCAATGCTTGTGAAAGGTCTGAAATATAAATCGGGATACGTAAACGAACCGGTTGAGATCAGCAATGCACAGCTCAACTTTTCACCGCAATACCTGGATTTGGTTTCGTTTAAATCGAAAATCGGGAAAAACGATTTTAATGCAAAAGGCAAGCTCCGGAATTATATAGCTTATGTTTTTAAAGATGGAAAACTAAAAGGCGAACTCGAAACAACTTCTAAGTATTTTAATGTATCTGCACTCATGCCTAAAGAGGAAGAAATAGCCGGATCACCCGAAATTTCATCCGACAGTGTTTCCATGTCGGTTATCGAAGTCCCTGCCAATATTGAGTTTTACATGGACACGAAATTTAATGAACTTCTTTATGATAACATTGAAATGGAAAATGTATCGGGGCAGTTGGAAATGAAAGACAAAAGAGTGGTTTTAAAAAATTTGCGAATGAACCTGCTGGAAGGCACAATGAGAGTTAATGGCACTTATAGCACAGTTATTCCTGAAAATCCGGCGATTGATCTTAACCTTGATCTAAATCAAATCGACATTCAGCAAGCATATAATACCTTTAGTATTATATCGGAATATGCACCGATTGCGAAAAAGACATCAGGTAAATTTTCTGTTAAAATGAACCTGAAATCTGCATTGGATAAGGAAATGGAACCAATATATGAAACTATGAATGGTGGTGGGGAACTTTCGACAAGCAGGATTACAATAAAAGACGTTAATACCCTGAACAAAATAGCCGATGCCCTGAAATTTGAGAAGATAAAAAGTATGGTCATTGATAAAATATTGTTTCAATTTAAATTTGTAGATGGGAAAATTCTTATTGAGCCATTTGATATTAAGTATGAAAATATTAAAGCAAATTTAGGAGGTTGGACAGGGTTTGATCAATCAATTGATTATGTAATGAACCTTAACATACCAAGAAAAGAGTTTGGTTCGGCAGCAAATAATGTTTTAAATAACCTGGTAAATGAAGCGAACAAGCAGGGAGCAGATTTCAGCCTCGGCGAAACGGTTTCTTTGGATGTATTGATAGGTGGCACATTATCAAATCCTGAAATAAAAACCGGTTTGAAAGAAAGCGGGAAAAATATTGTGGAAGATGTAATAAAACAGGTTGAAGAAGAAATAAAGAAAAAGCAAGAAGAAATAACAAAACAGGCAAGAGAGCAAGCGCAAAAAATTTTGGATGATGCGGATAAACAAGCGAAGAAAGTCATTCAGGAAGCAAAGAAACAAGCGGAAAATATCAGGAAAAATGCAAATGATGCTGCTCAAAAGCTGAGGGATGAAGCCGACAAACAAGCAAAACAGATTGAACAAGAAGGTAAGAAAAAAGGATTCCTGGCAGAGGCTGCTGCAAAAGAATCGGCTAAAAAAATTCGCTCCGAAGCCAACAAACAAGCAAACAATCTGACGAATGAAGCTGATAAGCAAGCGAACACTGTTGTTAATAAAGCCAATAAAGAAGCAGATAATATCAGAAAGAAAGCACAGGAAGAAGCAGACAAGCTGCTGGGGCGTTAGTTAATCGTTAGTGGTTAATTGTTAATGGTTATTTTTTCTGGATACCTGATTCATTATAATAGATACTTTTTTCTTGGCTCTTGGCTCTAATCAACCTACACCAAAAGTATGACCTCAGTTAATAAAAAATATAAATCTCAACAGAAGACTACAAACCCAATTCACCCTAAATCCCTTATTTTCCTTATTACCCTTATTACCCTTATTTCCCTATTTCCTGTTACAAACCTTCACTCTCAAACCACCTCTCCCTGCCCCGAAATTAAAAACGAAAGAGCAGATAAAGTTTATGATAAAGCGATAAGGGCATTTAGGCAAAGAAATTATTCTGAAACCATCAGGCAATTAAATGATGTTATTTATATTGAGCCTGATTATGCAGATGCATATTTTGTCCTTGGATTGATTTACATTAAGGAACGCAGGATGAATCTGAAAGCTGCAAAAGAGAATTTTATTAATGTCATTAAGCTGTGTCCCGATTATGACATTTACGCTTATTATCACTTAGCAAGAATAACTTATGGTGCACAGGAATATGATAAAGCGTATGATTATATTAGTATTTTTCTTGAAGATATTGATAAGATAAGAACTGATGAAGACTATGATGAAGCGGTAAGGATACAGGACTTCGCAAAATTTTATGAAAAAATGTTAAAAAACCCTGTTCCATTCAACCCCAAACCCGTACCAGGGATTTCAACGGAGTATGATGAATATCTTCCAATAATATCTCCTGATAACGAAATGGCACTATTTACCCGTAAAATAAAAATTCCACCGAGGAAGGATGATATAACTCCAAGGATGTCATTTAAAGAAAGATTTATGTATAGTTACAGGCAGGATGATGAATTCAACAGGGGACAAATAATGCCTTTTCCTTTTAACAGGCACGATAATGAAGGAGGTGCCACACTTACTATTGATAACAGGTTATTGTTTTATACTCTTTGCAAGTACACAAAAGACATGCGTTATTATAACTGTGATATTTGTTATTCGGAGTTTAAAAACGGGGTATGGACAGAAATACAAAGTGTAGGCAATAATGTAAATCTTTCAAATGCATGGGATTCGCAGCCATCCATTACTTCGGATGGAAAAACTTTGTATTTTGTAAGTGACAGGGAAGGAGGTTATGGTGGTTATGATATTTACCGTACGCATAAAGATAATAAAGACGAATGGAGTATTCCTGTGAACCTCGGAACCGTAATAAATACAAGAGGAAATGAAAAATCACCGTTTATTCATACCGACAGCCAAACTCTATATTTTTCGTCGGATGGATTGATGGGATTGGGGGGCTATGATATTTTTTATTCGAAATTTAAGGAAAATGGTTCCTGGTCCGAACCTGAAAATATTGGCTACCCTATTAATTCTTATGATGACGACGTAGGCTTTTTTGTTAGTACCGATGGTCATTACGGTTATTTTGCCTCAAACAAATTCGCAGGATTCGGCGGATGGGATTTGTATTCTTTTGACCTTTATGAAGAAGCCAGACCGGAAAAAGTATTATTTGTGAAAGGAAAAATAAATGACGAAAATAATACAGGATATAAAAACACACATGTTGAACTGAAAAATATAGAATCAAAAGGGATAACTAAAATTCCGGTCGATTCGGTTACAGGGAAATACGTGGCTGCGGTTCTGTTCAGAAATGATTATATAATGACGGTCAAAAGAAAAGGATATGTCCAGGAATCGAAATATATTTCAAGAATTGATCCCAGATTTACAACACCTGAAAATCTATTTGTTGAACTTAAGCCCATTAAAGTCGGAAAATCATACCGTTTAAATGATGTTTATTTCGATTTCAATTCTTATGAGCTGAAACCGGAATCGAAAATACTGGTCGAAGAATTTTTTCTGTTCCTGAATGAGAATCCAACATTAAAGGTCTCCATACAAGGTCATACTGATAATATCGGCAATGATAATGACAACTTGGTTTTATCGGAAAACAGGGCTAAAGCTGTATATGAATACCTTGTAAGTCTGGGCGTTGATATTAAACGAGTCGATTATAAAGGTTTTGGCGAATCAAAACCCATAGACACAAATACAACGAAAGCCGGCAGGGCACTCAACCGGCGGACGGAGTTTGTGATTGTTAAAAAATGATTCGGGTTTCGGGTTTCAGGTTTCAGGTTTCGGGTTGACATGTTGACCATGCCTGAATAACGTTGACTTTTTGGGCATCATTCAAACAGCCTAAATTAATTTTTGTTTTTAATCTGAGTAATCTGTGGCTGACATTTTTTCAACATCCCGTTTCCCTGTACAATTTTGCCAGCAACTTTTTCCCTCTTGATTTAAAAGCAATAGTACACCGTGGTATCTGGTCTTCAATAACTGAGATAAGCTCATTTTTAATTTCGGGATAGAACTTCGAGATGTTATACAAAATATCCATTCCAAATACTTTTAAAGCAACTTTCTCATGAGGGTTAATAATCCAATCAAAACATAGGTTTACAAGTATTCCAAGAGTTTCATCATCATAATCACAAGATAGTTCTGTGAATATTTTAGCAAAGCATCTTTTTAAACAAACCGGGATTGCTGCCGATGGTATTAACGGCAATATCAGCGGTACGGCGCGAACTGTCGAAAAGGAGGTCTTCTAATTCCATCAACGGGCAATAACAATCTTTTTCGTTATAACCGGGTGTTTTGGAATAGAAAGAGAAATAAAATAGACTCCTTTGTTTAAACCTTTAACCGGTATTTCTATAATATTCTCTTCTATTCTTATTGGTCTGATGATCTTTTGCCCTGAATTGTTCCATAAAACAATTTTAATATTTTTTTCAAATATTTCAGAAGGAATCTCAATAAATATCTTATTACGAGCAGGATTTGGAAAAATTAAAGGATTGAAAACGCTTGATTTTTCCATCTCGTCAATGTTAACTAACAATGAATCAATATTTAATTTAACCAAAAAAATATCTATTCCATTATTACCTGTCATATTGCCCGTAACATAGAGGAACTCATTAACATTTTTAACAGCATTTACAATAGGAAAAGTAAATTCAAAATCAACGCTTCCGATAATTTCCCCATCCAGATTTAATGCGGTAATATAAATTTCATTATTAAAATGATCTTCGGAACCAGTTATTATGTAATCATTATCGACTATTATCATTGCTTCAACCCACCAGGTAGGTATGCCGGTTAGGTCAAACCAGATTTCGGAGTTACCTTGAAAATCCGTTTTAATTATTGATGGATTATAGTTACCACTAATATCTTTTCCGCAGCCGAGAAAAATATTTTGGTCAGAAATATCCAAACATTTATTTTGCCCGTAAAAATCAAGAAACTGCTTATAAAAAATCAAGTTACCCGAAATGTCATATTTCCTTAAAAAAACATTGGGTGAAAAAGCCCATCCTTCCCAACCTGATAGCAAAAACTCATTATCAGAAAAAAGTTTTATATCACGAAAGTCATCAAAAACTACATCTTTAATCCAATCAATATTCCCACTCGAATCTATCCTTAATATTTGTGAAGATAAGGGAGTTGTAAAAATCCATTTGATTAGTATTAAATCTGAATTTGGTAATTGAATTACATCTTTAAACCCACATTCATATTCACAAGGAAATGACATACTCCATAAAGAGTCGCCTTCACTGTTTATTTTTAGTAGAAATGGTTTTTCCATCATACCTCCGGCAATTAAATAATTATCATCTGAAGTGTGAATTATTTTTTGAGCATAAGAAATAGAATCGCCACAATATGTTTTTGTCCAAATTGTATCGCCCATATCATCCAATTTCATAATCAAAATATTATCAATATCCTGGTTGTTTTTAGTTTGACCGGCAATAAAAAACTCCTCATCAGATATTGCAATAATATCTTTTGCTTCTTGATGACCGCTCAGGTTATAACTCTTTTGAAATACAACAATTTGCGAACTTATTGCTGCATAAAATAAAAGAAAAACCACTAATAAAAAATCTCTCTTTTTCATTATGTTTATTTTTTAAGGGTTAATAAACTTCACAAAGTTAATAAAAATTTTAGCCTAAACGCCTAAGTCTTTTATTATAAAAAATCATTAATATTGCAATATGAAAAAAATTGGTGTACTTACATCCGGTGGAGATGCCCCGGGAATGAACGCATGTATCAGGGCAATTGTCAGAACCGGAATTTATTACGGACTAAAAGTTTATGGTGTAATGGATGGCTATAACGGATTAATAAAAAATAAATTTATTCCGATGGGCAGTTCATCGGTATCCAACATTATCCAACGGGGAGGGACCATCTTGAAAACTGCCCGCAGTAAGGAATTTTTTACAAAGCAAGGAAGGCAAAAGGCTTATGAAAACATTATAAAGCATGGACTCGACGGATTGGTAGTCATAGGAGGTAACGGAACTTTTACCGGAGCAGATGTCTTTATTAATGAATTTGATTTTCCCATTATAGGCGCTCCGGGTACAATAGATAACGATCTTTATGGAACAGACCTCACTATCGGATATGATACAGCCATCAACACTGTTGTTGAGGCAGTGGACAAGATAAGGGATACGGCTGATTCGCATGACCGGCTTTTTTTTATAGAAGTGATGGGGCGCGATGCCGGGTTTATTGCATTACGTAGCGGCATTGCAGTTGGAGCTGAGGACATTCTTGTTCCCGAAACAGTTACTTATATTGATGAACTGATAGAGATACTTGAAAGAGGTTTCAGGAAAAACAAAAAATCGGGAATTATTATCGTTGCCGAAGGGGATGACGCCGGAGGAGCTTTTGACGTGGCAAGAAAAGTAAAAGAAAAATTCGACTATCTCGAAACACGTGTAACCATTCTCGGACATATTCAGCGGGGTGGGTCACCATCTGCTTACGACAGGATTATTGCAAGCACAATGGGATATGCAGCCGTGAAAGCCTTGCTTGAAGGAAGACGCGGAGAAATGGTGGGTATCATCAACAAGGACGTTGCATTTACACCTTTCGAAAAAGCCATTAAGCACCATAAGGATATAAAACGGGAATTATTGGAAATGGCGAGGGTGTTGTCGTCGTAATGTTTTAATGCTCTCAACCCCCTTTATCTTGCTGACGCGCTGCGGTTGAAGAGGGAATTCCCTCCAATTCCTCTATCTTCGTTTTTATTAAATTAAATGATTTTTAAAAACTCTTACCAAAAATAACTAACTTTGTTATGTGATTTCAGACATATAATATCACATGAAAGATAAAATCCAAATAATTAAAGAATTAAAAGAACACTTAATCAGTAAATTCGGCGATAATATCAAAGACGTTATTTTATTCGGCTCACAGGCAAAAGGAACTGCAAAAGAATTTTCCGATTATGATGTGGTGATTATTTTAAAAAATGATTATGACTGGAAATATAAAAGCAGAATACATGATATCATTTATGACTATGAGCTTGATAATGATATATTAGTAGATATGCACATTATTTCAGAATATGAATTGAATAACACACTTAGAGGTGTACAACCCATTTTTATTGATGCTGTTAACGAAGGAATCTACGCATGACGTTAAGTGAAGAGAACAGGAAAATACTAATAAATACACGGCTTGATCAAGCAATTGAAACAATTCAGGAAGCATTGTTGCTTATTGAAAATAACATGCTTAGAGCCGCGATGAATCGCATTTATTATGGAATGTTTTATAGCTTGTTAGCCCTTGCTCTGAAATATAAATTTAAAACATCAAAACACCAACAACTTATTGGATGGTTCAATAAAAATTTTATTAAAAATAATTTAATTGATAAAAAGTATAGTAAAATTATCCGGGATGCATTTGAACTAAGAACAGAAGGTGATTACGAGGTTTTTATTGATTTTTCCAGGGAAGAAATACTTGACAAATTTGAAAGTATGAAAGTCTTCATCGCCGAAATAGAACGTTTTATTTCTACCGAACCGTAATCTTCTCCAATGGAAAGAACAACCCTTTTCGCCGATGTAATGCTACCCCTTCCCGTGCCGGGATTATTTACTTATAGGGTCCCATTCGACCTGAATGATTCTGTAGAAAAATGGAGAAGAGTTGTCGTACAATTCGGGAAAAAGAAAATATATACTGCAATCGTTATTAAAATTCATCAGACACCACCTCAAAACTACAGAGTAAAATATATCCTTTCCGTCCTCGACAATGAACCGGTAATGAATAACATCCAGTATGATTTCTGGAACTGGATATCCGAATACTATATGTGTGAACCGGGTGAGGTTATGAATGTTGCTATTCCTTCGGCATTAAAGCTTGCCAGCGAATCAAAAATTGTTCTTAACCCCGAATTCAAAGGTGATTACGATTCTCTGACCGAAAAGGAATATTTGGTTGCAGAGGCTTTAGACATTCAAAAACAATTAACCTTATCGGAGATTGAAAATATTATTGAGCAGAAAAAAGTAATTCCTCTTATAAAAAACCTGATTGAAAAAGAGGTTGTTTTGATTGAAGAAGAATTAAAAGAAAGATACAAACCAAAAACGGAAACTTTTATCAGACTATCAGAAGAATATAAAAACCAAGAAAAGCTGCAGGATTTATTCAACCAACTTGAAAAAAGAGCTTTTAAACAATTAGAAGTTCTAATGGCGTTTATTAATCTGTCTGATTTTGGTCATAGCAAAGAAAAAGAAATTAAACAGGCTGAATTGGTCAAACAAATAAAAAATGCAACAAGTGCAATTAATTCTCTTGCTAAGAAAGGCATATTCGAGACTTACCGAAAAACGACCAGCCGGCTGGAATATTTTGATGCCAGTGCAAAACCTGAAAGCATCATTTTAAATGAATACCAGCAACAGGCTTTAACCGAAATCAAATCTG
Organism: Bacteroidales bacterium; assembly: GCA_016783885.1. Taxonomy (GTDB): domain Bacteria; phylum Bacteroidota; class Bacteroidia; order Bacteroidales; family JAADJA01; genus JAADJA01. Next base: position 14,871 of record JADHVR010000066.1, on the reverse strand, counting down.
CTTTCGAGAAAAAGAGTGTAGTATTGTTTCACGGAATAACTTCGAGCGGCAAAACAGAGATTTATATTAAACTCATCGAGGAAGTTTTAAAACAGGATAAACAGGTTCTTTATCTTTTACCCGAAATTGCACTTACCACACAAATCATTAACAGGCTGAGGAAATATTTCGGCAACAAAGTAGGCGTGTATCATTCAAAATACAACGAAAACGAGAGAGTTGAAATATGGAATAATGTAATAAACAGCAAACTCAAAAAGTCAACATACAAAATTATCCTCGGTCCACGCTCAGCCTTGTTTTTACCCTATAATAACCTTGGGTTAGTAATTATTGACGAGGAGCACGACTATTCGTACAAACAGTTCGATCCGGCTCCGCGTTATAATGCAAGAGATTCAGCTATTTACCTTGCCTGTATGCATGGGGCAAAAGTTTTATTAGGGTCGGCAACGCCTTCAATTGAAAGCTATTATAATGCAAAGTCAGGGAAATATACTCTTGTCGAACTTAATAAACGTTTTGGCGATATCCGGTTGCCTGAGATTTTTGTGGCTGACCTGAAAAAAGAAACGAGGCAAAAAACCATGAAATCTCACTTTAGCTCGCTTCTGCTCAACTACGTAACCGAAGTATTAAAAAATAAAGAGCAGGTAATTTTGTTTCAGAACCGAAGAGGGTTTTCACTTCGTTTGGAGTGCGACACCTGTAATTGGATGCCCGAATGTAAAAACTGTGACGTAACGCTAATCTATCATAAGCATTTTAACCAGTTAAGGTGTCACTATTGCGGATATTCACGCCGTGTTCCCGAACGATGCGATTCATGTGGCAGCACCCATTTGCACATGCGGGGTTTTGGCACCGAGAAGGTTGAAGATGAACTTTCTATTCTTTATCCTGAAGCCCGTATCCGGCGAATGGACCTTGACACCACACGCTCGAAACATGCTTATCAAAACATTATTAATGATTTTGAGGAAAGAAGGATTGATATTCTGGTGGGAACACAAATGGTAACTAAGGGACTTGACTTCGACAATGTGAACGTTGTGGGAATACTGAATGCAGATAACATGATTAGCTTTCCCGATTTCAGGTCGTACGAGCGCAGCTTCCAACTGATGGCGCAGGTGAGCGGAAGGGCGGGCAGAAAAAACAAAAGAGGCAAGGTAGTTATTCAATCCTATAATCCAAATCATTCGGTAATCCGTGATGTTATTCAACATGATTATCTGAGTATGTATCAAAGCCAGATACTCGAAAGAAGGAATTTTAAATACCCGCCTTTTAACAGACTCATACGCATAAGCATGAAACATAAGGATGCACGCATATTGAACGAAACCGCAAGGGAATTTGCGACCATGTTACGCGATAAGCTTGGCAAGCGTATTTTAGGACCCGAATACCCGCTCGTTTCCAGGATTAAGAATCTTTATATCAAAAATATACTTGTAAAACTTGAGAAAAGTGAAAACCTGAATGAACATAAAAAAGAAATTCTTAAGACAATAGATATTTTTAAAAGTGAATCCGGTTATAAAGCAGTCAGGATTTATCTTGATGTTGACCCGATTTAATGGGATTGAATATTGACATTTTATTTCACGCAAAATGCGCAAAGAACAAACGCAAAGAAAACGAAAAGATTTGATTAATACACTGGATTTGGAAGATGTAAAATTTACCAAAAGCATACCTGCCGATACAGGTTGACCCGGGTATTCGCACGGCTTACTTATAAAGCGAAATAAGCAACTGAAAATTTCCCTGCAATTTTTCCAAATCCTAAAATTTGTTTTTATCAGGTCAGTTTATTTTACGTAATTTTGACCGGAATAATAAAAATCAATGGTGGTTTTTGTACAGACTGCCTTTATATGGCATTAAATAATTGACACGAAATAAACATTAATTATAAACTTAAATGAAATTATCATGAAAACAAAAAGATTAATTATCAGCACTTTATTAGGAGTAGTATTTGGTTTTGTATGCTATGGCTTTGCATCAAGCGGACAAAATGAAGTACCAACAATGTTAGCTGTAAATATTATTCTTGGCAGAACACTTATTGGTGTTGCAATCGGAATAAGTAGATTCTCATTAAAGCATTGGTCTTTACACGGATTAATTATGGGATTGATATTTAGTTTGCCTGGCGCTTTCGGTGCAATGTTAGTTCCTGAAAATCCGGAATTTAATCATACGATGTTATTTGTTTCTACAATTGTAATGGGAATGATTTATGGATTTTTAATTGAACTGATTACTTCTGTAATTTTTAAAGCAAAACAATAATGATGAGCGTTTTACAATTATTATCAAGTTCAACTATTAGAAAACAGATTTCCGGAATGTGAAAAAGAGTCGCAGAAAAAACGATTGGAAAAAATTATAAAACGAATGAAATAATGATACTTTTGAGACAACCTCTTGTTTATTATTAAAACATGAGTCCACTCCGATAAGTATTTTTTTTGCCACAAAGACACGAAGTCTCTAAGGTTCACTAAGTATAACATATTAAATTTAAACAATTTGTGTATCTTTGAGACTTGGAGCCTTATTGGCATTTATATCTTTTTTCAATTTTCGGAGTGAGTTCAAACAGTAAACTTCAAACACTAAACCGACTTTACCGTTCCCTGATTTAAACCTGCCGTTAACTGATTTATGCTTGATAAAAAGGATTGAATAGATTAATTTTATCCTAAAAAGTTTGTATTATGAATATAAAAGTATTAATTGTCGCAACAATCCTTATTATTGGATTTCAAAATCAAGTCTTTTCAAATTTCGTACCTGATGAAAAAGCAAAAACATTAGCTGTTAATTTTTATTTTGAAAAGATAAATAAATTTTTACAGGTTGAATATAAAAACCTGGAGGTAGAAACCACATTAACTTTTTATGAAAAAGATCAAACCCTGTATTATGTCTTTAACTTCAAAGACTATGGTTTTATTATTGTTTCAGCCGACGACGATGTTTTTCCTGTTTTAGGGTATTCGTTCGAAAACGGTTTTGTTGAAGAAGATATTTCTCCGGCTTTTAATGCCTGGATGAATTTATACAAGGAACAAATACTAAAAGTCAGAGAACAAAATTTAAAAGCAACTGAAATAATTTCGGAAACATGGAGCCGCTATCTGAAACCCGATCTGCGAATAATTCAAAAAACAGGTATCGAAAAAGGTATTGAACCGTTGTTATATTCACGATGGGGACAAGGCGCCTATTACAATGCAATGTGTCCGCCCGATCCTAACGGTTCAGGAGGTCATGCTATTTCGGGATGTGTTGCTATTGCCATGTCACAGGTTTTATTCTATTTCAGGTATCCTGAAACAGGAGAAGGTTCTAAAAGTTATTACGACCCGGATTACGGAACTATCTCGGCAAATTTTGGAGAAACAACTTATAATTGGAATGAAATGGTAAATGCTATTCATCAACAAAGTAATCCCGCCATTGCCGAACTGGTATATCATGCCGGGGTTTCCGTTGAAATGAATTATGGCACCAACTCGTCCGGGGCAATGACGCAGGATACCCCCGATGCTTTAAAATCGTATTTCAGGTATGCCTCCAATGCTCAGTACATTGCCAGGTTTGATACTACTGTTTCTTTTGTAGATTCACTTATTAATTGCTTAGACCGGGAACTCCCGTTAATATTTCGCGGGGGAGGTTTAATGGCTTCACATTCTTTTGTTTGCGACGGATACCAGGATACCGGCTTTTTTCACTTTAACTGGGGATGGAACGGAAATCACAACGGATACTATTTTATTGATAATCTGAACCCGGGCGGATATGATTTCACATTCAACCAGGGTGCAGTTATAAATATTTATCCGCGGGAGGATTACCCGGTATATTGCCAGGGCACGGATACGTTGAGTGCATCACGAGGAACTTTTTTTGATGGAAGCGGGGCGGAGGATTACCTTAACAACCTTAATTGTGAATGGCTGATAAAACCTGGTGACCCTTCTATTACAAATATCCAGTTTTGGTTTGCCTTCCTTGATACGGAAAGCGATAATGATTTAGTTACTGTTTACGATGGTTCAACAACACAAGACCCTGTTTTAGGTATCTTTTCCGGAACCGATATACCACCAACGATTACCTCTTCGGGAAATGAATTGCTTGTTGTTTTCACAACAGATAATGACAACGTTGCCGCTGGCTGGCTTGCTGAGTATATGGCTTATTCCGTGCCGTTCTGTAATAGCAGTACAACTTATACATACATTTCCGATAATTATTTCTCTGATGGAAGCGGTCCGTATAATTATACTAATAATTCCGATTGCAAATGGTTGATAGCGCCGTATAGTGATGAATATGACTCCGTTTCTGCCGTAAATTTATATTTCTATTCATTTAATCTTTTAGACGAAGACACACTTTTTGTTTTTGACGGCGATTCGGAAAATGCACCCGTAATTGAAAAACTTACAGGTGATGAAATTCCTGATGACATACTATCAACAGGAAATAAATTGTTTTTGTGGTTCAAAACTAATGAACAATATACTGCGGAAGGCTGGGAATCCGGTTATTATTCTATTTTACCCGAATATTGCCATGACACCATATTCCTTACCGAAAGCTCAGGCGTGTTTGATGATGGCAGCGGAGATAAAAACTATATGAATGATTCGGAATGTTATTGGCTTATCGAACCTGAAAATGCAATAGCAATCACCTTAACGTTTACAAAATTTGATCTTGAGCATGGATATGACCAGGTGAAAATATTCGATGCCTCAGTTATGCCTCCTGTATTAGATACAACCTATTGGGGTCATGAAATCCCGCAGCCGGTTACAATTAACGGAAACAAAATGCTTATTAGATTCACCACTGATTATAGTGTAATCTTTGACGGATGGGAAGCTGAATATGTCGCAGTAGAGCCTTTTATTGAAGAAAGCAATAGGGAAGGCGCTTTCAGGATTTTTCCCAACCCGGCTTCGGACGAGTTTTATATTTCTGCAAATTTGAAGAAGGCGGGTGATATAACTTATGAAATGTTTGATATTTCAGGTAGAAAAATTGTGTCCGGGCTATTTAAAACAAAACCCGGTGAATTCATGGAAACTGTTGATATTTCAGAATTATATAAAGGGATTTATTTTATTCAACTAAAATATGATAAAAGCCTGTTCTTTGAAAAGATTGTTAAAAAATAAATTATTATGAAAAAAATTTACTTAATATTTTTAGCCGTTTTTTTTGTTGCATCGGCTTTTTCACAGCAGAAACCACCTGGAATTGAAAATGATTATGTAACTATTTTAGCAGGCGACATAATAGAAGTTTATGTTCTGCGTAACGATTGGTGCATGGAAGGGCATACAATGAAGATATTTTATATAATAGAAGGTATCAGCGGAGAGGTAACAAATACTGACAGCACTATTACTTATAGTTCATATTATTATTTTGAAGGTACTGATTCCATTCAATATATAATTCAGGATGTTGATAACGGATTGTTATCAGAGATTGGTTATCTTATTATTACGGTTGAAAATTACGGATTACAATTTTTAGAATTGAATAATATCAGAGCTTTGATACAGGCGTTTGGTTTGCAATTTTACAAAATAAATGATCAGCAATGGTTTGAAGTACCAAAAGGAAGTAATAAACATACTGTTTCTACTTATTCCTTATGGATTGCAGGACTTGATAATAATAATGAATTACATTTGGCTGCCGAACGATACAAGCAAATAGGAAATGACTATTGGCCAGGACCTGTGTCGGATGAATATAATAACCAGCAGATGGTTAACTGGAATAAGATTTGGAAAATAAGCCGTGATGAAATTGAATATCATAAATCACACTGGCACGATACCGGGTATGAGCCAATTGAAGCTATAGCCACCTGGCCTGCATACGGAGATGTATCGGCAGGTCAGGCAGCCGAACTTGCCCCTTTCATTGATATCGACGGCAACGATTATTATGACCCTCTAAGTGGTGATTTTCCGGCAATAAAAGGAGATCAGGGTCTGTTTTTTATTTACAACGATGATTATGATGAACACGGCGAATCAGGAGGTAAAAAATTAGGTGTTGAAATTCAGGGAATGGCTTATGCTTTTGACTGCCCCGATGATTCCGTTTTTTTTAATTCTATTTTTTTCCATTACGATATAATAAACAGGTCCGATACTGCATATTTTGATTCTTATGTAGGTGCTTATGTTGATTTCGATCTCGGTAATGCCTGGGACGACTATATTGGGTGCGATACCATATTGAATTGTTGTTATATATATAATTCCGATAATTATGATGAAAATGAAATACATCCACAAGATACTTCCTTCGGTTATTTATCAAAACCTCCTGCACAGGCTTTTGTTTGGTTAAATACTCCATTCAGTAGTTTTATGTATTGCAATAATTCCGGATGGACATTCGGAGATCCTCATGAGAACTGGGAATATTATAATGTATTAAAAGCATTTTGGAAAGATGGCACTCATCTTACTTATGGAGGCAACGGTTATGGCGGTAGTATCCCCTTTAATTTTGTTTTCCCCGGCGATCCGAATAACCCTGATGAATGGTCGGAGATTTCAGCCCAGAATGAACCATTCGACAGAAGAGGTATTCCATCTCATGGTCCGCTTACCTTTCATCCCGGAGATACAATAAAACTGGATGTGGCATTTGTCTTTGCCAGGGATTACCAGGGTGATAACCTTACAAGTGTTTCATTATTAAAGGAGAGAGTTGAACAAATAAGGTGGTTTTATGATAATGATTCTACACCATGCGGGGCATCCTGGTCAGGAGTAAATAATAAAAGTATTAACCATAAAGAACTTTGTTTGTTTCCTAATCCTGCAAACAACTTATTATATTTTGATGGGAACATAAATGATGTAGCCCGTTTTTCGGTTTTTGATATAACGGGAAAGCAGGTGATGAATGGTATTTTAAATGAAACGGAAAAAACTATCCCTGTCGGTTCGCTGAAGAGCGGATTTTACATCATAAAAATTCATACAGATAAGAATATTTATACGGCAAAGTTTATTCGTTCGTAAAAATAAATTATTATGAAACACTCATGTTGCATTCGTCTGACCACTGTCCTGTGCGTTTGCCTTGTGCGAAGTGGTCTGACGAATATTTACAGTTACCGTATTACTAAATTTTAATCAGATGGAAAAAATTTACTTAATTCTTTTTACCGTTTTTTTTATTGCATCGGCTTTTTCGCAGCAGAAACCACCTGTAGTTGAAAATGATTATGTTAATATTTTGGCAGGCGATACCATTGAGGTTAATGTTCTGTTGAACGACTATTGTATGGAAGGTCATACAATGGAGATATTTTTTGCCGCCCAGGGTACAGGTGGAGTGACAACAAATACTGACAGCACTATTACTTTTAGTTCATATTTTTATTTCGAAGGCATTGATTCCGTGAAATACATAGTACAGGACTTAGATAACGGATTGTTATCGGAGAATGGATATCTTATTGTAACGATTGATAATTCAGGAAATGGTTATCTCGATATTAATAATGTAAGTGCATTAATAAATGCTTACGGATTTCAGTTCTGTAGTCATCCCGATTACGATCAATGGTTTGAAGTGCCGAAAGGAAGCGGAAAAAACTCAATTTTTTGCTATACATTATGGATGGGTGGTCTTGATGAAAATAATGAGTTACACTTAGCTGCTGAAAGGTATCGTCAGGTGGGTGAAGATTATTGGGTTGGTCCGGTTTCCGCTATTTATGAAAATCAACAGATAATCAACTGGAACAAAATCCGGAAATTGTCGAGAGATGAAATAAAATACCATCAGAGCCACTGGTGGGAATCGGGTTACACTCCGATTGATAATATTAAAAACTGGCCTGCTCATGGAAATGAAATGCTTGGGCAGGCTGATAAGTTGGCTCCATTTATTGATTGGAATGACAACGGGATATATGGAACTGAAAAAGGTGATTATCCTGCTGTAAGAGGAGATCAAAATATATTTTTTATTTGCAATGATGATTTCAGTGATCATACTGAAAGTGGCGGTCAAAAAATCGGTGCGGAGATTCTTGGTCAGGCTTATGCTTTTGACTGCCCCGATGATTCGGTTTTTAATAATTCCGTTTTTTTTCATTACGACATTATTAACAGGTCCGATACCGCTTACCATGATTTTTATATAGGTACTTATGTTGATTTCGATCTCGGTAATGCCTGGGACGACTTTATCGGGTGCGATACATTGTTGCAATCGCTTTATGTTTATAACGGAGATACTCTCGACGAAGCCTCTGTCTGGGGTAACAGTTATTATGGAGAGTATCCCCCGGCACAAAGTATTACATACCTTAATTCTGATTTAAGCTCATTTGTTGGTTTTTCCAATTCTGGAGGAGTAACGGGCGATCCGTATTTTACTTATGAGTACTATAATAATCTGAGTGGACTTTGGAAAGATGGAACACCGGTTACTTATGGAGGTACAGGTTATGGCGGAGAAATACCAACAAAATATCTTTATCCCGGTAATCCGTTAAATCCTGAAGAATGGAGTGAAGTCAGTGCGGGAAATACACCAAACGACAGGCGGGGTGCAGGCTCTCTCGGACCTTATGATTTTAACCCCGGCGATACAATTCAGCTTGACCTGGCATTTGTCTTTGCCCGTGATTACGGAGGGACAAACCTCAGCAGCGTTACTTTATTAAAGGAAAGAATTGAACGAATAAGGTGGTTTTATAATAATGACTCTACGCCTTGCGGTACACCGTGGTCGGGACAAAAGGAATACCCGGTTCAAAAAAAACTGTTAAGGGTTTATCCTAATCCTGCTTATGATAAACTTTTTATAGACTTTGAATCAACACAGGGAAAATCTGGTTATTTTATTTATAATTTTATGGGGCAATTAGTCCAAAAAGGATTCATTAACAGTAATAAAACGATCAGGTTCGCTAATTTGAAAAAAGGATATTATTTACTTAGAGTAGAAAATGGCGGTAATTCTTTATTCAGTAAATTTATAAAGTTATAGTTGCTTAAATAATGATTTTGTATAAACATGCCATAGGATTACAAATCCCCGTTTTATTTACTTTTGGATTATACCCGTCTGCCAGTTTAAGGATTAAGCGGCGGCGGGCAGGAATACGAAAGAGCTTTATAATGTCGCTTGTTTATATTTTATTATCAGTTTCATGCTTTGCCCAAAAAGAAGGACTGAACTGGTATTTCGGCGAAAATGCGGGTCTCAGATTTCATGAGGGCTATCCTGAACCATTAACTGACGGAGCTTTGTCAACCACAGAAGGATGTTCAACTATTTCCGATAGCTTGGGAAACCTGCTGTTTTATACTGACGGCATTACTGTTTATAACCGTAATCACCAGGTGATGACAAACGGAACAGGACTTATGGGCGATCCGTCAGCAACCCAGTCGGGTGTGATTGTTCCGGTACCAAACGACACTAATTTATTTTACATTTTTACTGTTTCGGCGCTTGAAGTAGGGCATCCAATGAACGGATTCCGTTATTCCCTGATAGACATAAGTCTAAATAACGGATTAGGCGCTGTTGTTCAATCAGAAAAAAACAAAAGTATAGTCTCAAATACAACCGAACGTGTTACAGCGGTACAACACGAAAACGAGTATGGTGTGTGGGTAATTATGCATGAATGGGAAAGCAGCAGGTTCAGATCGTATTTAGTCACATCAGAAGGAATTAGCATTAATAACCCGGTAATTTCCGATGTTGGGTTGTATCATGGATATAATCAGAGTACCAACAGGGATGGTATTGGTTATATGAAAGTTTCGCCCGACGGTCAGAAACTGGCTGTTGCCATCAACGGGATGAACCTAATTCAGGTATTCGATTTTAATGATATAACAGGCGAGATTATAAATCCGCTTACTCTACCTGTGGATACATTGCCTTATGGAGTTGAATTCTCTGCCGGTGCCGGGTTTTTGTATGCCTCTGAAAGGTTAGGGGATAAAATATACCAGTGGGATATGCTTGCCGGTTCGGAGCAGGATATTATAAATTCAAGGGTGGTAATTGGCATATTGCAGAATCCTTTCGGAGGAGCTTTGCAAATGGCTGCCGATGGTAAAATATATATAGCACGTAAATCAAAATTTTACCTCAGTGTTATAAATAAACCATGGGAACAGGGGTTGAATTGTCAGTTTGAAGAAGTCGGCGCATTGCTTAGCGGAAGATCGTGTAAAGAAGGGCTTCCGACTTTTATTCAAAGCTATTTCAATAATGTATGGATTTTACACGAAAATCAATGTGCCGGTGAATCTGTTAATTTCTATTTGAATTCTTACGTTAATATTGATTCGGTAGCCTGGAATTTTGGAGATCCAACAAGCGGAACCGCAGATACTTCAACATTAAATAATCCTTCCCATATATATTATGAAGCAGGCAAGTATAAAGTTACTGTTATATGTTATCATCTCGCCACACAAACAACACTGTCCGATTCAATTAAGATACTCCCTTTACCTGATGTGGAACTTGGTGATGATGTTACTATTTGTGATGGTGATACTGTAATATTTGAAGCAGGTTTCAAATTTGATACTTACAAATGGATGGATAATCCGCAATTGTATTCACCCAGGTATTCCGCTGATACGGAAGGTGAATACTGGGTGGAAGTTACCAATGTTTGCGGAGTTGATTATGATACGGTATATCTTACGGTTCAGCCTTTGCCTGAGGTTTATCTCGGTAATGATACGGTAATAAAATATAACACGATAATTATACTTAACGCCGGAAGTAATGATAATTATTCATGGCAGGACGGAAATTCTTCGTTTGATTATACTGTTGACTATCCGGGGACCTATTGGGTGGATGTTTATGACAATTTAGGCTGCAAATCTTCCGATACAATTAATATTGAACCGATTCCATTTCAAATCCATGTTCCTTCTGCCTTTTCACCCAATGATGACAGGCATAATGATATTTTTAAAGCAAGAGTTACTTATGATGTGGAGCTTGAATTTGAAATGCTGATATATAACCGGTGGGGCGAGCTGGTTTTTGAATCAAGTAGTATCAGCGAAGGATGGGACGGGACTTACAACGGCATACCCTGCCCTGTGGAGGTTTATATCTGGATCATAAACGCAGAGACTTATAAAAATAATGCCTTCTTTTCAGGACCTGCACAAACGGCGGGGAATGTAACGTTGATAAGGTAAGGGGTGGGGTTTCCCGCCCGGACGAATCAGGTCGGGCGGGGATGTTTGATGTATGATCCCGGAGCTTCGGGATGATGTTTGAAACTGTAAGATTTATTTACGAAACAGACTAAAATGTTATTAATTAACATTTCTCACTTGCATAATTCTTGAATCAATGAATTTTGCCCCGTCTCTTCAGGGCGGGGCCAATTAATTTACAGACAAGTGTGGCTTTAGCCATTAATATTTCTGAATAATCTGTTTTTTAATGGCTAAAGCCGATTTCATATTTTCAATTCACCACCGAGCTAAAGCACGGTGCAAAACAATCCCTTAAATAGAAATAATTTATAGATCATTCAAGTTTATCATAAAACAGCAATTATGAATTTGAAAAGGCTGAATATCTAACACTTATTGCCCACATTCCAAGTGAGAAATGTTAGTTAATAAGTAGTTGAAAAATAATTGACTTATTTCTTGATTAAAAAAACTTTGACTATATTTGTCAAAATATATTTTTCAAAATGCAGAATATCGAAAATTTAATACGAACATTAAGAGAAAAAGAAGGATACCCTTTGCGGAAGGTTGCTGCCTTTTTAGATATTGACCAGGCTATATTAAGTAAAATTGAACGAGGACAAAGAAAGCTTACAAAAAAACAGGTAATAAAACTGGCTGACTTTTTTAATTACAGCGAAAAAGAAATGCTGATTGCTTTTTTAAGCGACAGGATTTTATATGAAATCGGCGACGATGCTTATGCAAAAGAAGCATTAAAAGTTGCTGAAGAAAAGATTGAATATAAAGCGTTTAAAACATTAGACAGAAGTAAAATCATTAAAGAAATTGTAAATAAGTTAAAGAAATTTTCAAAAGTTAGTAATGCATGGATTTACGGTTCTTTTTCACGGGAAGATGATATACCGGGAAGTGATATTGATATTGCTGTAAAAACAGATGAAGGGTTTAGTTATTTTGACCTTGCTGAAATACAATATCAATTGGAAAATGAGGTGAATCGAAAAATTGATGTAGGCTTTATAGACTCTTTTAAACCACACATATTTAAAAATGTTGAACCTGATTTAAAACTTATTTATGAAAGATGATAAAAGAGATAGCTACGAAAGATTGATACATATACAAAAGGCGATTAACGAAATTGAAACATTCACTCGAAAAGCCGGCAAAAATGATTTTTTAGACGATCATCTTTTAACAAGCGGTGTTGTGTTTCAATTTAGCGTAATTGGAGAAGCTGTAATTCATATTGAGTCAAATTTGTTAGATAAGTATGAATATCCATGGTATAAAGTCAGAGCATTTAGAAATTTAATATCACATAAATATTTTGACATCAAATTAGAGGCTGTATTGGATATTATTGTTAACGATTTGCCAAAATTGAAACAAATTATTGAAACAATTTTGAAAAAGGAATTTTAAAGATCAGAAAATAATGCCTTCTTTTCAGAACCAACACAAATGGCGGGGAATGTAACGTTGATAAGGTAAGGGATGAGGTTTCCCGCCCGGACGACTCAGGTCGGACGGGGATGTTTGATGTATGATACCGAAGCTTCGGGATGATGTTTGAAAAGGAGAGATTTATTTACGAAACAGACTAAAATGTTCTTTAATAATCCAACGGGGTGAACAGGAAAAGTATATTGAATATAAAAAGCCCTTTAGATAATTTGAAACTTTAATATAACTTTGCCAAAACTAAAAAATTAAAATGAACTTATTCAAAATAAACATAAACAAACAAATTAGTACAAAAAAAGAACAAAACATTCGCTTTACAATCCGTATAAGTATGTAAAGCGAATGTTTATGTCGTATATAACCATGTTGTGCACAATGAAATTGACTTTTATGAAAATATACAGCCTTCTTTTGATAATTATTATTAATTTATTTTACATTAATACTGGAATTTGTCAATACAATCTGAGGAATCCTGACATTGCAACTAAAATTAGTGTTAAAAAAATTGATCTTATTCATTTAATTTCCCCCAATGAGGATGTGCAGGATGTTGAAATTGGAGATTTGATAGGAACAGTTGCTCCCATTCCTAAAAAGTTATCTGATAAATTTGATGAGCAGATAAAAGAGTCTAAAAATTTCTACAGTAATCAGCAATTTGAAAAAGCCTCCAAGATTTTGGAAAGACCATCTAAAATTGAGTCAATGAATCCTTTTATCCTCAATGAATATGCAAGAGCGTTATATCGAATTGAAAGTAAATCCGACATTTGCTACGAAACATACAAAAAACTGATAGGAATCTTTGATTCTACTTACCATAATTCTGATACAATAATTGTAATTGATATTTGGTTTAGGGAGGCATATTGGAAACTTGGAACTTTGCATATGGATAATAACAACTGGTCTGATGGATTTTATGAGATTAATAGGTTTCTATGTAGCATTCAAAATGAAAAAGGAAAACCTGTGTATGAACAAGCATTATCATATTTAACGGAATGTGCATATGAGATGGGAGAAAGAGAATTGTGCTTACACTTTGCAAATAGAGTATTGTTTTATAATCCAGAGAATGAATATGTAAAATATTATTTGACAAGGATTAACAATAAATAACTGTGCACAACACTTAAGTATCGTTTTCGGCGCTAGCCGAATATGTACTGGATGTTGAACTAAACCGGATTTAAATGAAGTGATACATTATATATAGGGGAATCAATTTTTCATTTTTAATTAGAGAAAAACTGACTGATATTTGAAGGCAAAAGTAACAAAATATTTCAGAGTAATCAAAAGCTACCTCCCGAAAGGGAGGTTTAGTTCAACAGCAGGTCATAGCGCATGCCGCAAATCCCTGGTTCAAGACAAATGAAAAGTAAATTTGAAAATATTAATAAGCAATAAAAATCATGCAAGTGAACGGCTACGTGCCATACTGACGGGAGTCGCTAAACTTTAAATAAAAATTGCCCAGCGCATGTAAAATGCGTTGCATTTTATAAATTAACAAAATGATATATCCAGAAGATATTAATAAATTAAATGATATTTTAAATCTTTCGATCACTTTTAAAAATAAACAAGTAATTAATAAGAATTTTTTAAATGAAAAATTAAAATTTACAATTGAAGAATCAAATAGATTATTAACATTACTAAAATGGTATAATGATAATATAGAGCCAATTGGCAAAATTTTTATGTATAATAGTGGTAACATAGATTTTGAATCAAATGAATTCACCAAAAAATTCATAGAACATAGTGGATTTTATCAATTATCGGAATCATCTAATTCAAATAATACAAAATATGATGTAAAACCAGCAACTACAATGATTAAAAAAATAATTATAGGAATCATAATTACAGTTATTGGAGGATTAATACTTTGGTTTATTATTGAAAAATTAATATAATTAATTACGCAGCAAATACCGCACAACATAAAGCAAAGGATTATTCCCCCCTGCACCTTGAAGTTTGTAACTGGTGTGATTACAATTGGATAAAAAATTGTTAATAAATCACACAAGTAATATGTAATTGTTTTATCTTTGCATCATAAAAACAATTTATATGTGCAAAGAATATAAAACCTCAAACACACGGC
>JADHVR010000144.1 GCA_016783885.1 Bacteroidales bacterium | reverse complement strand
CTTTGTTATTCCAGTCCGTTCCCGTACGGGCGTGTATTCTCGTTCAGTATCAGTTTAAATATAAAAAGCTCTTTAGAAAAAATTAAATTTTAAATATCTTTGTCAATAAATGAGTTGGCAGCAATATTTGAGAAGACGATGAAACAAAATTTAATTTTTATTCTATTTTTATTATTAACCAGCACTCTTCTCGGGCAGCATTCAAAACCTGATACCCTTATAGCAATGTTTTACGAAGAACAAATTAAACTCGACGGGCAATTAAATGAACCTTGCTGGTTGAATGCATCCGCTATTGAAAATTTTACTCAAAGAGAGCAAAATGAAGGAGCACCTGCAACAGAAAAAACACGAATTGCTGTAGTTTACAATACTCATGAAATCTATTTTGGTATTTGGTGTTTCGATAAAGAACCCGACAAAATTTCAGCCCAACAGATGGCTCGTGATTTTAGCTGGGGTAGTGATGATAATATTGAGCTAATGATTAGCACATTCAACGACAATAGAAACGGGTATTTGTTTGTAGTAAATCCGAACGGTGCAAAGGCTGATATTTGGGTGGGTGATGAAGGCAACGATTTTAATATAGACTGGAATGGTGTTTGGGATGCTGCTGTTGATAGAAACGAACAGGGTTGGTTCGCAGAAATAGTAATTCCTTTTAGCACCTTAAAATTTAAAAAAGACAGTGCACAAGTCTGGGGTATTAACTTTGAAAGAAATATTCGAAGAAAAAAAGAGCAACTAATGTGGCAGGGATGGTCAAGGTTGTATGATGTTGAAAAAATCTCTCAGGGTGGTAAATTAGTTGGTATTAATAATATCAAGCAAGGGACAAAAATTGAACTCAAACCCTATATGCTTGGTGGTTTTGAGTTTTCGGAAGAAAAACCTAAAAACACAGGAAAAATTGGCGGTGAATTAAATTTTGATATTACATCTACGTTGAAAATGAATTTTTCAGCAAATACGGATTTTGCACAGGTTGAATCAGACCGGGAACAAATTAACCTTACGAGATTTTCGTTATATTATCCTGAGAAAAGACAATTTTTTCTGGAGGGAAAGAACTATTTTGATCTGAATGTTGATCAAGTCCGGCTGTTTTACAGTAGAAGAATAGGTATTGATCAACATACGGAAGTGCCAATAATAGGGGGTATGAGGCTTTTCGGAAAACTGAATAAAACCAATATCGGGATAATGTCAATACAGACAAATGCAAAAGATAGTATCCCTACAACTAATTATTCTGTCATTAAGTTAAAACAAGACGTTTTTAAACAATCAAGCTTTGGTATGATTGTTACTCAAAAATATTCCAAAAACCAATACAACAGGGTTTACGGTACTTCTTTTATTTATTCCACTTCTGAACTTTTTAAAGAAAAAAATCTTATTGCAGGAGGTTCAATCGCAGTTTCTGAAACTAAAATTTTCGGAGAAACTGAAAATTTGAATAAAAATAATATTTCTTATGATGTGTTTGTTTGTTATCCGAACGATGTAATTGAGTATGTTTTAGGATTTATGACTGTCGAAAAAGGTTTTAATCCTGAGATGGGTTACACAAACCGTAAAAATTACCAAATGTTTTACACCGAGCTGGAGTTTGCTCCCCGGTTTAAAAACTTACCTTTTTTCAGAAACCTGATCTTTAAGCCAATTGACCTTAATTATTACATTAATGATGAAACCAAAGAAACTGAATCTATTTTTTATGAATGGCGCCCTTTTGGTTTCGTTTCAAAGAGTGGTGAGTCTTTGGAATTTAATATTCAACATATTTTTGACAAACCAAGCGAGGACTTTGAGCTTATTGACGACGTGATTATTCCGGCAGGCAGCTATTGGGATAATCGTTTTGAAATTGAAATTAGTTCATTCCAAGGAAGAAAAATAGCAGCTGAAGCTACCATTAATGTAGGTGAATTTTATATCGGACACCGGCAGGAATATGAATTATATATGCGTTTTAATTTTAACAACCACTTAAACATAGGTATCGATTGGGAAAGAAACTACATACAACTTCCGCAAAAATCTTTAACAACTGACGAATTTGGGGGACGAATTGACTATGCTTTTAATCCGAAATTACATACTAATTTATTTGCACAATGGAATAATGAAGACAAAAATATCTTACTTAATTATAGAATAAACTGGATTCCCAAAATTGGTAGCTACTTTTACTTTGTGGTAAATCAGGAATTCAACGCCGAAAATGGTATTAAATTAGAACGGACTACAATTATTGGAAAATTGATTTGGCGATTTGCATTATGAAAATATGACAGGACTTTGATTGCCCTGCACCTTGAAGTTTGTAACTTCAAGTATGTTAGATACCGGGATTCCTGCCTTGTCAGCCAGACAGGTACAGTCCAATTTAATAGAAAAATATTTTGCAATTACAAATTGCAGGTGTCTGCCTGCATTTCAGTTGCAAACTGAAATGAGCAAAGAGCAAGTCCATCCTCGACTTGCTGTGTTTTGCCATCATTAGACACGCCAAGTCGAGGTAAGTCCGTGTGGTAGGGACCTGGCTTGTCGAAAAAATGAAACTTGCCCTGTCTAATAAAAATCAATGGTGGTTTTTGCACAGACTGATCTTTTGTAAAATCTTTGAAAAACTATTCATCTTCTAATTTTGGAGGCCACTCAAAATCCTTTGCGTTTGGGAACTCTTTTTCCACTTCCATCTTTAACCACAGAAGCATCCTTATCATTGGCTTTATGGTTTCTATTTCGGATAAAAGTTTGCCACGAAGATAGCCCCATGCACCAATTGAGCTATCAATACCATTTATTGCTACCATAGCAGAACCATCAGAGTCTTTTGGAAATCCATCAAACAGATCGCTGTCTTCTTCCTCTTCATAAGAACTAGTAAGTGCCCGATTAATTTTTATCCAAATTTGAATATGATACCATTGAATTACCTCTACCGATTCAGTCAATTGCTTCAACTCCAATTCATCAATTATACCAGGATAGCTAAGGTCAAAGTCTTCTGTATCGGGATTGTATTCCTGTTTTAAAATATCTTTTCTTTCCTCAAACCACTTATGTACCGCTTTTTCATATTTCAGTGCTACCTTCGACATATCCTGATCCTTTGCTTTTGCCCGTTTTTCCTCATGTTCCTTCATTGCTTCTTCGGCATCTTCATCATCCTCCCACTGTCCGAATAAAGGAGACTCGTCATTTTTTAAAAGCGGTACTTCCTCGTCAATAAGTTCTGCTGCTTCCTCTATGGTTTTATTAACCTGGTCCCAGAAATCTTTGTTTTCTTCCATCGATTTTTCACGTCTTTTAATAGCCTCAAATTCTCGTGTGAAAATTTTCTCTGAAGCAAATGTCCTGCACCTGTCAGTATATATGCAGCGTTCACACCAACGGTTGCAATAGTTGTATATACCTGGTATAAAATCGCCCTCAGGCAGTTCTAAATGATCATTAAATTCCATAGCAATATTTTTTTAGCAAAAATAAAGATAAAATATATTTGGTTTAAATTTTATTAGTTTCAAAATTAATTTAATTTCGTAGTATTAAAAATAAGAGACTGTTTAAGTTTATTAACAAATTTAATTATGATGAAAAGATTAAATCAATTTTTCTTTATTGTTGGCTTTATAGTTATTATTAGCAGTTGTAAAAAAACAAATAATGACATAGCCCCTGCACCGCCACCAAATGATAAGTATTCGGTTAGCTATGAAATGAAAATGAATGGAAGTTATGATAGTCTTATAATTTCATTTATTGACAGCACTCAAACGTATCAGCAACTATCAGATCCTGATATGCCCTGGCAAATGAATTACGATAATTTTAAAAAAGGAGATTCGGTATATTGTGATATTAGTTTTATTACAAACAGCTCTATAACCTACGATTTCCTGGTTGCAGTTACAAAAGAGGGGCATTCCTATAATGGCGGCGGCAGTTATCATTCAATCAGTCATCCTGACACAACACTTAAAATAAATGTGTCTTGGGGTTGTAAAATTGAGTAAACGCCACTGTATCCGAAGTTATCTCTAAAATAAATGTTTGATAAATTTTCCTTAAATAAATTTTGTGATGAAGCTATTAATGATATATACCCGCAAGTTTGCTTATCAACCCACAATTAAAGTTCTTGCAGATGCTGAAGATGCCGTAAGCGGGAGTACTTTTGAGAATGTGCAGGTAGCATTTATTCATGCCGAAATAGAAGATGAAGAGAGATTGAAAGCAGTTGAAACCAAATTAGTAAAAAATCTGAAATGGGTATGTGGTAAGAATAAGACCAAACATATCATCTTGCATTCGTTTGCACATTTATCAGAAAGTAAAGCTAACCCTGACTTCACCAAAGATTTATTCGACAGTACACAAAAACGATTAGAGAACACAGGGTACAAAGTCAATCAGACTCCTTTCGGTTATTTCCTGGATTTAAAAATGGATGCACCCGGACTTTCTTTGGCAAGAGTATTTAAGGTTTTTTAAATTATGACAATATGAAGTCTGCCGACTGAATACTACGTCTCATAACTCCCCTTCCTCAGCATTTTCTTATCCCGAACCATAATCTCACCCACAGCCATCAGGTGTATAATTTCAAAATCCTCATTTAGCAATACAAGGTCAGCATCTTTTCCAACTTCTACTCTGCCCTTTTGGTTCAACTTTAAAATATCTGCAACATTCGATGTGATCACTTTTAGTGCTTTTTCAAGCGGGAAACCTTCGTTACGAACCGTATCGACCATCTCAGTAAAAATGGATTTGGGATAGCCCATTTCGAGCTGTACCAGGTTTCCTTTCTCATCAAAATCGGGTAATGAGCCACAACCATCTGACGTCATAGTAATATGTTCGAGCGGAACGCCGGCATTAATTAGTTCAACAATGGATTTGGAAGGTTTAATCTCGTATTGCGGGAAATACGGATACGAACTTGCCGTGATGTCCACATAACCTTCTTTACCGTATTTTTTAGCATCTTCAAAGATGTAATCATTCCTGTTGCAATGGGTTGGCAGGAACTGTGTAAGTTTAAGCTCGCTTTTTGCAACGACATCATAAAGCGGCTGGAACGGATTTTTGGCATCCCCCATGTGAATATTCACAATACCGGCTTTTCCGCCTAACATACCTCCAACCCTTGCATGTTCGGTCAAACGGATAAGTTCTTCGGTAGTTGGGAATGAAGTACGATGGTCGGAAATAGCTATTTCCCCAACGCCAATCACTTCTTCAATCAAAGCGATATCCTTTCCGACATCACCTAATAAAGTCGGAGTCGGAATCTGGTATGCGCCTGTGTACATCCATGCCGAAACGCCTTCCTGACGCAAAGCTTTCACTTTCATTAAAACGGATTCAACATTACGTGTCATGCCGTCGGTTCCAAGACATCCTATAACTGTTGTTTCTCCTGCTTCTAACATGTACGAAAGCTGCATTTCGGGAGTTCGGGTTGCCGGTCCGCCTTCGCCTCCTGCGCCTGCTATATGAACATGGGCATCAATAAACCCGGGGACAATTTTTAAACCCGAACCATCTATCACTTCAACAGATATTCCGGCTGGCTTATCAATATTGTCTTCAATAGCAACTATCTTTGTTCCTGCTGCTAACAAATCTTTTTTTCCAAGATAATCGGGTGAATAAACTTCACAATTTTTAAAAAGTATCATGGGGATTAAGGTTATAAGTTATATGTTATATACTATTATCCTGTAAAACTTTGCTAAAAAAACAAAGTTTTTTAGCAAATCCTCAATTAGTAAGCGATTGATTCAACATTCAACACTCAACATTCAATTTTCATTATTTCTGCATATTCGACTTCGTAGTTTCAATGCTTTTATAAATTATAGCTATCAACTCTTCCGTTTCTTTCATAATTGGAGCTAATTTCTTCATATTTGGAATTAATGGTTTCCTTTCTATAATTTTTAAGCAAATTCGACTTTCTTTTAGCTCTTTTAGAATTATTTTCAGTTTATGAACAAAATCTTTTCTTGATTCTGCACTTTGAGCTTCTCCATAATTTAATGCAGGCGAACTACCACTTCTAATTAATTGACCGGCTATATGAATTC
>JADHVR010000143.1 GCA_016783885.1 Bacteroidales bacterium | reverse complement strand
TACAATATCATAGGACAGGAAGTTATCAACGCACCGATTAACAACGTACTAAATAAGATCACACTTGAAAAGAGCGCTTATTACATTGTTAAAGTGCTAAGCGACGAAAGTATGGTAACTAAGAAAGTATTTATAAAATAAACTCCCCACCTCTTATCCCCCTCATAGAGGGGGGCAGGGGGAGGTTAATTAACTTAATTTGTAAATAATTAAAAATATACAGATATGAAAAAAGCAATAAAATTATTAGTCGTTACAGCGTTTTTAATAGCTGCTCCTGTATTCTTAATAGCACAAAATCCTCCTCATCCAAACGGTGGTAACCCACCTGGTACAGGAAACACACCCGTTGGCGGTGGAGCACCAATTGATGGAGGATTGAGCATTATGCTGGTTCTTGGCGCTGCTTACGGATTAAAAAAGACATTTGCCTTCAGGAAAAAAGAAGATTAAGACAATTAATAAATATCAGGATATCGCAGGAAGGATATTATCTTGTAACGATGTAACCGGATGAGCTGCTGATAACCCGGAAAGTATTTATCCGCTAATAATATTTTTTAAGATGTATTCAAAAAGCCTTTCGTTGGGGAGGCTTTTTGTTTTCCACCGCTCCACCGCTCTTTCGGATTATCACACCCAAAAGCTATCCAACAAATCCGAAAGAGCATTAAGATAAGATTTAATTATTTTTTCCCTTACTCAATTAATGAGAAGCAAAAGCAATAGATGCCACACTGATCGTTATTTCCGGTACTTTTTGTAAGGTTTGCACACAGGCTTCCATTGTTGCGCCGGTGGTGATTACATCGTCAACAACCAAAACGTGTTTGCCCTTTAAAATGTCAGGGTCTTTCAATTTAAAGATATCGCTAACATTCTCCCATCTTTTATACCTGCTTTTTTTAGTTTGGGTAGATGTTTCAACATCTCTGAATACCGTTGTTGAATCCATAGTAACACTCATTGAATTTGCCAGACCTGTTGCAAACATTTCTGCCTGGTTAAAGCCTCTTTTTTGTTGTTTCTTTTTATGAAGAGGTATTGGAATTATTGTATCTATTGTGTTATAATCAGGTGTTTCTGATAATTCGAAGCCATATAATTCACCCAGGAATATCCCGATTTCTTTATGTTCTTTGTATTTCATCTGATGGATGAGGTGTTGCGCTTTTCCTCCTTTCCTGTAATAATAATAAGCTGTTGCCGATTTTATACTTACTCTTCCCCAAAAAACTTTACTTACAGGATTATCTTTATCGTTGTGAAAGTTAGTTTTTGGTAAATGAAAGAGACAGGAAGTGCAAATGACATTTTCATTATTAAAAAGATTATTGCCGCAAGCCATGCAGGTTCGGGGAAAAAACAGTGATATAAAATCGTTCAGTAATCTCATGCTTTTCCAAAATTAAAAAAATTATGTATAAAAGTTATACTTTTGGAGAAAATAATATCTTATATAAAGATTCAGAATTATTAACATTTACTTTAGCGCACGCAATTATAGCGTTATTTAATAAAACATTTTTAGTGAAACTTAGTGTCTTAGTCCCGAAACTTCGGGATTGTGGCAAAAAAGAACTCCTGCCACAAAGACACGAAGAAACACAAAGTTTAAAATAAACGCCATAATAAAATATAATATTATCAATACTAATACATTAACATATAACCGATAACTAATAACAATCTTTATGACAAAAAAGAAAAAAACAAAAAAAGGAAATCAGGGTAAAAATTCATTTGTAAATACTGTCTTAAATATTTTTACACAGAATCCATTCAAAGGGTATAACTTCCGTCAGTTATCTCATACATTGGGAATAACTGATGAAACGAGTAAACAACTTGTTAAAGATATTCTTGCGGATTTAGCAGCAAATAATGAAATAATCGAATTAAAAAAAGGAAGCTACCAGCTAAATCCGGCAAACTTAGACACAACAGTCAGCAAAAACATAATA
Organism: Bacteroidales bacterium; assembly: GCA_016783885.1. Lineage (GTDB taxonomy): Bacteria > Bacteroidota > Bacteroidia > Bacteroidales > JAADJA01 > JAADJA01. The sequence continues at coordinate 4,172 of JADHVR010000143.1, read as the reverse complement.
ACCGGTATTGTGGATATGAAACAAACCGGAAAGGCTTATATTATTACCGATGAATTGGTGGATGATGTTTTTGTTGCTTCCAATAATACAAGCCACGCTTTAAACCGCGATAAAGTAAAGGTTCATTTATTTCCAAAGCGAAAAGGAAGAAAGATAGAGGGTAGGATTATTGAAATTATCGAAAGAAAGAAAAAACAATTTGTTGGAATTGTTGAAGCTACAAAAAAGTATGCCTTTCTTATTCCGGATGATACATCAGTTACAGTTGATATATACATTCCGGTTTCAAATCTGAATGGAGCTAAAAATGGGGATAAAGCTGTTGCAAGGATAACCGACTGGCCCGAACATTCAAAAAATCCTTTTGGTGAGATAATAGAAGTTCTCGGAGAGCCGGGCAACCATAATGTTGAGATGCACTCAATACTGGCAGATTATGGTTTTCCGCTCCGATTTCCCGTCAATGCCCGAAAGGATACAGAAAAAATCAAAACAGTTATATCAAGGCAGGAAATAAATAAAAGAAAAGATTTCAGGGATGTTTTCACCTGTACTATCGACCCTGAAGATGCCAACGATTTTGATGATGCCATATCATTAAGAAAGATGGAAAATAACAATTGGGAGGTAGGGATTCATATAGCTGATGTTTCTTTTTATGTGAAGCCCGGAACTGCCATCGATAAGGAGGCTTATGACAGAGCCACTTCAATATATTTGGTTGACCGTGTGATTCCTATGCTGCCTGAAAAATTATCAAACCAAATTTGTTCTCTAAAAGCAAATGAAGAAAAACTTTGCTTTTCTGCTGTGTTTGAAATGGATGACAAAGCAAAAGTGTTGAGTGAGTGGTATGGCAGGACAGTTATTAAATCAAATCGCAGATCTAATTATAATGAGGTGCAGGAAATTATTGAAGGCAGGGATGATGAATACCAAAAACAAATTCTTGTGCTTCATAAGCTTGCGACAAAGCTTCGCAATATAAGATTCGAAAAAGGAGCCATAGCATTTTCATCTCAGGAGGTTAAATTTGAACTGGATGAAACGGGAAAACCAATCAGCGCTTATATTAAAGAACAAATGGATTCCAATAGACTCGTTGAAGATTTTATGCTGCTTGCCAACAGGAAAGTTGCGGAAAAAATTGGCAAAAAGCACGGACGCCAGGAACCAAAAACTTTCGTTTACAGAATTCATGATGTCCCAAATCCTGAAAAGCTGCAAACCTTTGCAGAGTTTGTCAGCAAACTGGGTTACCGGGTGAATTTGGGTTCAAAAAAATCGGTATCGGATTCACTTAATCTGCTTTTTAAAGAAATTAAAGGAAAGGGTGAAGAAAATATGATAGAGACTATTGCTGTCAGAACCATGGCAAAAGCAGAATATTCCATTAAGAATATAGGTCATTATGGTTTGGCTTTTAACTACTATACTCATTTTACATCCCCTATAAGGAGGTATCCCGATTTAATGGTCCACCGATTATTAGATATGTATCTGAACGGGAACCCGTCGGTAAGTCCAATTGAATATACCGATAAATGCAAGCATTCTTCAGAAATGGAAAGAAAGGCTTTGGAAGCAGAGAGAGCTTCTATTAAGTACAAGCAGGCTGAATATTTATTGGATAAAGTCGGGCAGGAATTTAACGGCTTGATATCGGGTGTAAGTAAGTGGGGCATCTTTGTTGAACTGGATGGAAACAAATGTGAAGGCATGATTTCGCTTCGATATATGGACGATGACTTTTATTATTTAGACGAAGACAATTACAGGGTTATCGGGCATCAATATGGTAAAGAATATAAGTTGGGCGACCCTGTAAGGATAAGGGTGAGAAAAATTGACCTGGCAAAAAAACAAATGGATTTTGAGTTGGTTTAATACCGCTTAATATCTAATGAGATATTGAAATTGTAATCCAATTTAATATGCAAACCCGAATTTAAACTTACTCGATAGGTTGATAATAATATGACGAATATTACAATATAAATCCAATTTATTCGCGTAGGTTTTCTTTCACCTTTAAAATTTATATTGGGTTTTGCACGTGTATTGAACAATACGGGGATAACACAAAACATCATAGTAATTAAATTTCCTGTATCATAAGGCATGTTGTTTGGGACTTTAACAAGGAAAATAATCAAACCACCGATAAACCACGGTATAATTACCTGGTAAAAAAGAAATTTTACTCTGTTTTGCTTTCGGACTCTATAAGCTGAATTTGAAGTATCAAGGAATTTTGGGACAGAGTAATATCCAATTAAACCCAAAATAAACAGAAATAACAAAGAAACAAATATTTGCCAGAAGACATTAAAATAAAGCCATGCAGGCACATATCCGAATCCTTTGTCAAACGAAACTCCCGAAGCAAAAGCTCCAAGAAACAAATTAAATCCATGCATGGCAATCCACAAAATAAATAGTTTCATAAACCCTTTAACTTTAGGTTTATTAGCAAAAACCTTTAAAAACAATATTCCCATAAGCAAGCAGATAAGCGGACCGGAAATAGTTACCATTATAATGTTAAACCTCGACCATAACGGGGAGTAATCGTTAAAAGCAAGATCATAATAGAATAACACAGAATCGAGATTCCATCTTGAAGATACAATAAGAACTGTTAGTTGATATGTTAAATATATCAGCAGATAGGCGATTATATAAAGAGCAACGGAATTAACAGTATAAATGAAATAACCCTTTTGATGAGTTTTTTTAATTTCACCGGTTTCATCATCCGGAACATCAGTAAATGGCCGGTGTTTTGACTTTTTGTATTCTGGAAATAATTTACGGATTAAATTAATCCTCGCTCGCTTTTTATATTCCAGCTTGTGTTTCTTTTTAATTTTTTGTTTATGCTTTTTCTTTTTTCTTTTTGTTGTGTCAGTTTTCCACTTTCTTCTATATTTCTTAATTGTATTACTGATGAAATTCCCTTTTCTCCGGGGTTTCCTGCGATGATGGCTACTTCTGTGTTTGCTCGTTTTTATTTCATCTTGAGCAAATTCACTTTCTCCGAATCCGGAAATTTCAGATTCTTCCTTTGCAGGTCCTAAATAAGGCCGGTATTCTTTTGGCTTGTTACTAAAATTTGAAGATAATTTCCTGAAAGATTTCTTTATTTCATGGACAAATCGCCTAATGAAACTTTTCTTTTTCCTTCTATGGCTATGTCTTCTACTGCGACTCAAAAGTTTTAGTGTTTTCTAAATTAAAACCGCAAAGTTATCAAAGTTTTATATATTAGCCACCCAATTCTATATATTTATTTGCCAATTTTATAATCATGAAAAGAAATTTTTGGTCATCAATAAATAATTTTATTAAAAAATATCATTTAGATGCTTTTAAGGATGTAGCCATATTTATGATAATCCTGCTGTTCTTTCATTTTTTATGGAGAACATTTGTTAGCGATATCATGTCGGTTCAATTTATCAGCAATTCCGCAGCTTTATCAGCGAGGCAGGTATTTTTAGCGAGTCAGTGGGTTTTAGAAGTATTAAATGTAAAGGTAACTACTTTTGATGAATTGACCGTTGGAGGCAGGTTGCATCATAATGTAATATATTATCCCGAAAATAACGGTTTTGTTTATGTTAACAGAAGCTGCTCCGGTTTAAAGCAATTTTATCAATGGGTAATTTTAATGATACTTTATCCGGGACCATGGAAACATAAATTATGGTATATTCCGGTTGGGTTAGTAATTGTTCATTGCGTTAATATTTTCAGGATTGTGAGCATGACTTTTGTTACAATTAATATCCCTCAGCATTGGGATTTTATGCATGATTATGTGTTACGGCCTTTCTTTTATGTGGTGATGTTCGGATTATGGGTGTGGTGGAATGAAAAGTTTTATCATAAGAATCAAGAGTCAAGAATCAAGAACAAATCCCGAAGTTTTGCATAACAACCAAGACAGACATGAAAAGTAGTTAATGGTTTGGAATTAAAAGTTTATGGTTTTATAGTGAGAATTACCGGCTGAAGACTGCCGACTGCTAACTATTTATTGAATACATTGTATTTCAAAACACACCAGATGGCTCTGAAACCATCTTTCCAGTTAATTTTTTTACCCTCATCATAAGTTCTGCCGTAATAAGAAATGCCTACTTCATATATCCTGATTCCGGGAATCC
>JADHVR010000065.1 GCA_016783885.1 Bacteroidales bacterium | reverse complement strand
CAAGCTTGGGTTATCAAAAATCCCGAATTTAATCCCTAAAAACAAGTTAATCAAATACTTACAGTAGAGTGTAGAGCACCGGCAAATTTTTATGTGCCTCGTAACCTGCTGATTAGCCTAAAATCGTGTCAAACTCAAGGGAAATCGTACATTTTAGGCAGCTTTACTTTGGGTTATTTGTCATATAAAGATAACGCATACGTTGTAAATACAGAAATAGATATTAAGGGTGCAACAGTTGGTCTTGGCATTTCAATTGGGGGAGATATTATTATTTCTGAAAACATTGCATTTGGTATTCAGACATCCGTTTTGCTCGGAGTCCTGGATAAAATAATTGTGGACGGGCAGTCTTTAGATTTAAATGAAAGTGAGAATCTTTCCAGGGTTGATATTTCACTAGGTTTACGATTTTATAAATGAATACGGTCTGAAAAGGTGAAAAGATAGTTGTTAAAACCTGTCAGGTTTTGTTAATTAACTACTTTTCAGATTGATACATTTTACATATTCTGTAAGTTAAACCTGACAGGTTTTTAAACTCTTATAAATAAATTCCACAACCTTTTACTCAATTCCTTTGATGTTTTAAAAACAGTTTCTTCATCAACATTTACCATACTGCGGTTTTCTACTATCAGCTTTCCGTTTGAGATTACATGCCGAACATGTTTTGATTCAAGTCCGAAAATAAAATGACTGGGAAAATTATCTTTATTAAATTCAGTGGGAGTATCATAATCAAGAATTACGAGATTATTTTCTCCATCACCGCTAAAACCATTTTCTGAAATATATCTGTGAATATTGCGGAAGCGTTGGTAAATGCTTACAAAATTGATATTATCAAAATTTTGTCCGACAAAATAAGCAGCTTTGGCGCTTCTGAGCATATCACCGTGCATGCCGTCGGTGCCTAACATAATATTATCTCCCAAGCCAACAGAATTGAAATAACCGACTTTATTATTCATGTTGCTTTCGGTATTTTGAACGACCCATGCATTGGAATCCCTGACCAGCATTCGTTCAAAATCGTTCAGATGAAGGCAATGTGCAAGAATTGTCTTTGAACTGTTCAGCACATCAAAATCATTCAACCTACTTATCACTCTTTTGTTATAATTAGCCAGGCTGTATTTTTGGTCATACATATCTTCTGCAATATGAATATGGACTCCGGTATTAAATTTTTCTCTAAGATTAACCGCCTTTTGTAATGTGTCATCACCTACCGTAAAGGAAGCGTGCAAACCTACCAGTCCTTGCCTGTTTTGCAGGTATTTTTCAGTTTCTTCAATTCCTTTCAATGCAATTTCTTTTCCATCCCTGTCGGATATTTCGTAGCATAGCAAATGAGAGAGTCCGGCTTTATCAAATGCGCCGGCAATAGTTTCCAGGCTGCCTTCAACAGCATTAGGCGAGGAATGATGATCGATAATGAAAGTTACACCGTTTTTAGCACAGTCAATAGCCGTAACCAATGCGCTGATTTCAATCAATTCGGGGTCAAGGCATTTGTCTAATTTCCACCATACATATTTCAGGATTTCATAAAAATTTCGAGGTTTCTTCTTCGACGCCGGCATTCCCCGTGCAAGAGCCGAATAAGCATGATGATGACCGCAGGCAAAAGATTTGGTAACGTATTTGCCCGAACAATCAATTATTTCTTCATTTTCAGGTATGGAATAATTTTCAGAAAGAATTTCTATTTTCCCATTTAATCCATCTTCAACTTTAATATTAGCAAAAATAAACTTGAAAGTTTTCCAATCAATATAAGTTCCGTTTTTAAGATAAAGAGCCATAAATATTTTTTGATTTTAAATTTTTAATTAAATAAACCTTCCGGAGTCCGCAAGACCTTCCAGAGTCCGAAGGACCTGGAAGAGTCGAACAGACAACCGGTTCCCAAAGTTTCATGTAATTATAATCTTCACTTCCTTTACAACTATCTTCAAAACTACAATTTTTTTTGTACAATAAAAATAAATATTTAGAAACAAATGTTTTATTTAATATTTTGTAACTAATCACTTCATATGCAAATTTAAAAATCATAGCCGAAAAATCAGAAAATAAATGATATTTGTATTATAACATACCCCTACACCCCTTTTAAAAGGGGAGTTAAGGTATTTATTTTCTGATTTTTCTTCAACGATGTTAATTTTATTGACCAAAATTGATTAGTTATAATATTTTTTATATTTTTGCTTAATCTAATTAAGCATTTTTGTTAATATATAATTATCTTTAAATAGCATTATATGGAAAATTTGTTTAAAAAGCATATTGAAAAAGTACAAATTACTAAGACAACTTTTATAAGGGACTTAACAAATGAAATATTTTGGGATGAAAGGCTTATAGGGATAAAAGGTCAAAGGGGAACAGGTAAAACTACCTTACTGTTACAATATATTAAACAAAATTTTAAACCGGATGGGACAAATCTATATGTGAGTATGGATGATTTATATTTTTCTGAAAACCGGCTTGTCGATCTGGTTGACGATTTTGTAAAAAACGGAGGAACTTATCTTTTTCTTGATGAGGTACATCGATATAAAAACTGGGCACAAGAAATAAAAAACATTTATGATGACTATCCCGGCCTCAATATTGTATTCACAGGATCATCCATTTTACATATATCCACGGCAAAAGCTGACCTTAGCAGAAGGGCAATGATTTATCAAATGACAGGTTTATCGTTCAGAGAATATCTAAACTTTATTTTAAAGTTGGATTTTAACACTTACTCTCTATCGGAAATCTTAAGCGATCATGTTGATATTGCAATGGAAATTACAAAAAAAACAAAACCGATAAAGTATTTTAAAACATACCTGGAATCAGGCTATTTCCCCTTTTTTAAAGAATACCCAAAAACTTATTTACAAAGGGTTGAAGAAATCATTAATTTAATAATCGATATAGACCTGTTTGTTCTTAAAGATTTTAATCAAATTAGTATTGGGAAAATAAAACAGTTATTATATATCATAGCTCAATCATCACCATTTAAACCCAATATAAAAAAATTAAGTGAACGAATAGGTATAAATCGAAATACATTAGTTACTTACCTGCATTATCTAAATGAAGCCAAAATAATAAATAGTTTATTTAGTGACACTTTTGGAATCGGTGCATTGCAAAAACCTGATAAAATATATCTTGAAAATCCTAATTTTATATATGCTTTAGAAAATGAAAAGCCTAATATAGGAAATATCAGAGAAACATTTTTCATGAACCAGTTATCATACAAACATAAAGTTACTCATTCAAAACAAACAGATTTTGCAGTAAATAACAAATATATATTTGAAGTTGGAGGTAAATACAAAACGAACAGACAAATTGCCGGTACAGACAACTCGTACATTGCTGCTGATGATATTGAATATGGCTTTAGAAATAAAATTCCTCTGTGGCTTTTTGGATTTTTATACTAAATAAGGTTCTATGTTTAGATGGTTTTTAATTAGCCATATAACCATTTAACCATTTAACATATATTTTTAAACTTATTCTGATATTCATTCTTAAATAAGACTGACATTTTACTAAGTTCTGAATTTACTTATCTCGTTTCATCGGCAGCTTATATCTTCTTATTTTATCAAACTGATATAAAGCATTGGCAACAGCCGCGGCAGTGGGCACAAGCCCGATTTCACCAACGCCTTTAGCACCATATGGACCTACCGGATCCCGTACTTCCACTCCTTTAACAATTACATCCGGTGTGTCTTTTGCTTTTAAAATTCCCAGGTCTTTCATCCTGGTTGATACAAGCTGTCCATCCTTCATAGGGAGGTCTTCAGTTAAAGCATATCCAAGCCCCATGTGAACCGCGCCTTCTATTTGCCCTTCGAAAAGAGCCGGATTCATAATTTTACCGGCATCATGAGCAGCATACACTTTATCAATTTCACCCTCATCATCCAAAACAACAAGTTGTGTTGCATATCCGTAAGCAAAATGGGTTATCACTTTTTCGACCTTGTCTCCCGGTTTTGTAGTCCAGTCGCATAAATAGCTCCCTTTATAAATTTTTCCTGTTAATTCTGCCAGGTTGTGGTTTTTTATGTCAGCCTTTAATTTTTTAGCTGCATCAATAATGGCATTTCCTACAAGCGCCGTAGCTCTGGAGGAAGTTGTCATACCGGTAGGCAGTCCGGCATTGGTTTCAACATTTATTTTTACCAAATCCGGATTTAAACCTGTTTCCTGGCAGAGCGTTTGTAATGCAATTGTATCCACTCCCTGTCCCATCTCAGTCCAGCCGTGCTGTATCTCAATTTCCTTTTTTGATTTTATTATAATCCTTACATCGCTAAAATCGGATATTCCGTTACCTACGCCACTGTTTTTAATTCCGCATGCAAGCCCTGCATATTTTGCCTTGTAGAATTCATCTTTAATGGCTTCCAACGTTGCCCTGATGCCAACTCCTCCTTCAAGAACCTGACCGGTTGCTGTTTTTGATCCTTTAACCAGGGCATTATCGTACCTGAACTTCCACCTGTCGAAATTTCCTTTTTCACAAATTTCATCAATACAACTCTCAAGAGCAAAGGTAACCTGATTCACACCAAATCCGCGCATAGCACCCGACGGAATATTATTTGTATAAACAGTAACTGCTTGTAAATCGATTGCCGGTACATGATAACCTCCGGTGGCATGTCCGGCAACTCTTTCCATCACTTTTGTACCTACTGAAGCATAAGCTCCTGTATCGCCCACAGCATACAGCTTAACAGCAGTGAGTTTCCCGCTTTCATCCGCTCCCACTGTTATATCCATATATACAGGGTGACGTTTGGGATGCATCCTGATAGAATCTTCTCTAATAAGCACTAATTTTACCGGTTTCTCTAATAAATAAGAATAAAGCGCTGCATGTCCCTGTACGGTCATGTCCTCTTTTCCTCCAAATCCACCGCCGGTCGGCACCAGCTTTATTCTTACCTTATCTTCGGGTATTCCTAATATCGGTGCAATCTGTCCCCGGTCAACATAGACTCCCTGGCTGTTGGCATAAAGCTTAACACCTCTGTCATCCGTTGGCAGAGCGACAGCGCCTTCAGTTTCAAGAAATGCATGCTCGACACGCTGTGTTTCATAAACTCCGTGTGAAACATATTTGGAATTAAATAAAATCTCATCGATATCTCCACCTCTGCGAATCAAACATTTTTCTAAAATATTCGACCTTTTTTCATGAACCCTTATCGAATCTTTTTTAATTGCCTGCAACATTTCGGTAACAGGTTTGAGCACTTCATATTCGACTTTAATTAAACCGGCAGCTTTTTTTGCAATTTCTTTACTTCGGGCAACAACGCCAGCCAGAACATCACCGATGTAATGAGTTGTTTCACCCACATCAATCATTAATGGCCAATCCTTAAAAATCAAACCCATGTTCCGTTCGCCGGGAATATCTTTGGCGGTAAAGACTTTAATTATGCCATCGAGTTTATTTGCCTCGGAAGTATCAATGCTTATAATCTTAGCACGCGGATGTTCAGAAAATTTCAGCGCTGCATGAAGCATTCCATCAAATTTTAAATCATTAATAAAAGGTCTTTTCCCGAGAGCAGTTTCAATGGCTTGATATTTAGGATAAGAAGTCCCGACTTTACCTGAGCTTTCTGAATATTCAACGCTTTTATTTTCCCTTAACGAATTAAAAGCCAACTCAATCGCATAAATGATTTTTTTATATCCGGTGCAACGGCAAAGATTCAGATTCAAAGCTTTCTTTATTTCCTCTCTGTCCGGTTTTGGATTTTCGTTGAAAAGTATTTTGGTTCGCATTAAAATACCGGGAGTACAAAATCCGCATTGCACAGCGCCCTTTTTAACGAATGCCTTTGCCAAAACATTTTTTATGTTATCCGGTACGCCTTCGAGTGTAACTATTTCGGCTCCTTCGAGGTTTTTCATTTTTGTAACACACGACAGCTTTGCCCGCTCGTTTATTTCAACCAAGCAAGCTCCGCAAGCAGCCTGACCGGAGCAACCATCTTTGACGGAAGTTATGTTTTGCTCCTCTCTGAGGAAATTTAACAAAGAAAAATCGGGATTGCCGTAAAAGTGAACTTTTTTGCTGTTTAAAATAAAGGTTATCATTATACTTTTAATCAGAAGAATTTCGATAGTAAAAGTAATATTTTTTTTGTGAGGATTCTAAAAAGTAGTTTTAACCGCAAAGAACGCTAAATTTTCGCAAAGTTCGCTATGGTATAATTGCCTGACCTAACAGGCAGGCAGAGGCAGGCCCCGATACGCTAAGGCTACGGGGAAGGCATGCAGGGCAGTTACATGTTTGGTCGAAAACCTGGATATACACCAGCCAGCATTGCAACCTAACAGGTTCAAGGCAACCTGTCAGGTTGAAAAAAATATCATATTACTTCAACGCTGCGATCTGCTCCTCAATCACTTTAATCTTCCCTTCAGCATCGGCTTGTTTATTACGCTCTTTTTCAACTACTGCTTCAGGTGCGTTATTTACAAAACGTTCGTTGCTTAACTTTTTCATTACCGAATTCAGGAATCCTTTTGTATATTCAAGCTCCTCTTCTAATTTTCTGATCGCAGCCTCTACATCAACCGAACTCGCCAAAGGAACATAAAACTCTGTTGACTTCACGATAAAAGATGCAGCTCCGGCAACTTTTTCGTCAACATATTTAATAGCGCTGAGATTGCAAAGCTTAGAGATAATGCTGTCGAAAGCATGATCGGGTTCTTGTTGGTAGTTTTTCTTTATAAACAATTCAACGGATTCCTTATTAGGAATGTTTTTTTCTTTTCTAAGGTTTCTTATTGCTATGATGACTTGTGTTTCAATATTAAAAATTTCAAGAATAGATTTATCAAATTTTTTGCTTTCCGGCATACGGGCAACAATAATACAATCCATTTTTTCCCTTTCTCTCAGGTGATGCCATATTTCTTCGGAAATGAACGGCATGAAAGGATGAAGAAGCTTCATTAAATCTTCGAAGAATCCGATGGTTCTTTCATAAGTAACTTTATCAACAGACTTTTGATAACCGGGTTTGATCATCTCAAGATACCACGAACAGAAATCATCCCAAATCAACTTGTAAACAGACATTAAAGCATCCGATATCCTGTATTTGGAAAAATGGTCATCTATGATCCCAATAGCTGCATTCATCTTTGCATCGAACCATTTAGCCGAAGTGAAACAATATTCGGGTTGTTCAATATTTTCGTCCACGTTCCAGCCTTTTATAAGCCTGAGTGCATTCCATATTTTATTACTAAAATTTCTTCCCTGCTCGCAAAGCACATCATCAAACGGAAGGTCATTTCCTGCCGGCGATGTCAGCAACATGCCAACACGAACACCATCGGCTCCGAACTTATTCATCAGTTCAATAGGGTCGGGCGAATTACCAAGCGACTTCGACATTTTTCTTCCCAGCTTATCCCTAACTATACCTGTGAGATAAACATTTTTAAAAGGTATATCTCCTCTGTATTCCAATCCTGCCATGATCATCCTTGCCACCCAGAAAAATAATATCTCGGGAGCAGTAACAAGGTCGTTGGTCGGATAATAATATTTAATATCATCATTGTCAGGATATCTGATTCCGTCAAAAACAGATATAGGCCAAAGCCATGACGAGAACCAGGTATCCAAAACATCTTCATCCTGTTTAAGTTCGTCTATCTTTAAGTCGGGAAGGTTGAATTTTTGTTTAGCTAATTCAAACGCTTCTTCCTTAGTTTTGGCTACTACAATCTCCTTGTTTGGCAGATAATATGCGGGAATCTGCTGCCCCCACCAAAGTTGCCGGGATATACACCAGTCGCGAACATTCTCCATCCAGTGCCTGTAAGTATTTTTAAATTTAGCCGGATGAAATTTGACAGTATTTTTTATTACAACTTCAAGGGCAGGTTTTGCCAGCTCTTCCATTTTCAGGAACCACTGCAACGAAAGTTTTGGTTCGATAACAACATCAGTTCTCTCGGAATAGCCCACTTTATTCACATAATCTTCTATTTTGACAATATGACCTGCTTTTTCAAGGTCTTCAAGGATTTTATCACGAGCTTCAAACCTGTCCTCACCGATATAAAGTTCGGCACTTTTATTCAATGTTCCGTTATCATTGAAAATATCAATAGTGTCGAGTTTATGCCTGATGCCGATTTCATAGTCGTTGATATCGTGAGCCGGAGTAATTTTAAGACACCCTGTTCCGAATTCCATGTCAACATAATCGTCTTTAATTATGGGAACCGACCGGTTGATTAAGGGAACAAGTACTCTTTTTCCAAGCAGATGTTTAAATCTGTCATCATTTGGGTTTATACAAACCGCAGTATCACCGAGAATGGTTTCCGGGCGTGTTGTAGCAATGGTTACCCAATCATCATCCGACCCCTCAACTTTATAACGAAGGTAATATAGCTTCGACTGTACTTCTTTAAAAATAACCTCTTCATCCGAAAGAGCCGTCAGGGCTTTCGGATCCCAATTTACCATACGCACTCCTTGATAGATAAGTCCTTTATTGTATAAGTCGATAAAAACATCGATTACCGATTCATACAATGCCTCATCCATAGTAAATCGTGTCCGTTCCCAGTCGCATGAAGCGCCTAATTTTTTCAATTGTTCGAGGATGATCCCGCCATGCTTGTCCTTCCATTCCCAGGCATATTGCATGAATTCCTCACGTGTGATTTCCGATTTATCTATGCCATCCTCTTTTAACCTGGCAACTACCTTAGCCTCAGTAGCGATGGAAGCATGGTCGGTGCCGGGGAGCCATAGAGTGTTTTTTCCCTGCATACGGGCACGGCGTACAAGTACATCCTGAATTGTATTGTTAAGCATGTGACCCATGTGAAGTACACCTGTTACATTTGGAGGCGGGATAACAATACAATAAGGCTCACGCTCATCAGGAACACTTCTGAAAAAGCCTTGTTCCATCCAGTAGGTGTACCATTTTTCTTCAGTCTGTCCGGGATTGTACTTACTGGGGATGTTCATATTTATATCTAATTGAATTTATATTTACAAAGGCGCAAAAGTAGAAAAAAATGTTTTATTGCTCTATTGTTAATTGTTCTTTTGGATTGCACAAGTTTAATTATCAAATGTAATTGTGGAAAAGGAAATTGATTATAAAATTATTAATGAAGACGGAATTAAATTAGTAAACCCTTTCTGTTTACCACAGCCATTTGATGAAATTTACTTACCACATGCATCAAGGATAAAAAATGCAAACCGCCTGTTTGATGAAATATAGATAACTAACTTTGATGAACCTATTGAAATAAAACCTAAACCGGAAAATATCAGTCTTGATAATAATTACGGCAGCTTTTCTTTTAGTGTTAGTCAACCTAAAGAAAATCAGGTTTTAATAATGAGCTATTATTTGGTAAAAACCATAAAAGTTGAAAAAGATAATATTGAAGAAGTGGCGGAAATATTTAAGGCAATCGAAACATTAAATAATGCTCAAATAATTTTTTCAGTAGCAAACATTAAATAAGGAATATTATTTATTTAGAAATTAATCCGGATTTATATCCATCCTCTTAAGATATTCAACCGTATTCGTCCCTTCATTAAATAGTAAATCAATAATACTTAAATTTGGAATGAATCCGTGAGTTACCTCAAAAACTTGTGTGTATGCCGGAAAAACCATGTCAGGATTTTCTTTTTTTGGAGAGAAATGATTTCTAAGGTCAATAAACCTGTAATTATCTTTTTCAATAAATTTTTCAGTGTATGTTATTTTAATATTTATGTCCAGAAGATAAAATAGTATTTCTAACAACTCATGGTTATAATCCAGGAGGTACTTAAATGTTTTTGTGTAGAACGGTTCCAATTCATCCCTGTAATAAAGAAAAAACGGTGAATGATTGTATGCCGACACTATTGAACGCCAATGGACTTTTTGCCAATCCTGCTGACTTGAAATCTGAATATCTTTGATTTTTGTGTGATTCCCGTTTACCTTTATGACAGGTACGGTCAATGATTGCTTTCCGTTTGCTGTATAAATTACACACCTGTTTCTGTAAGTCTGTTTTATGTAATGTTCTTCTTTATCAATATAAACTTTGTTATGTTGAATTAACCAGGCATAGTATTCAAGAGGACCTAAATAAGTTGAAGATAATAATATGGACTGGGTAGTTTTCAAATGTCGAAATGTAAAAAAAATTGTTACATTAATTCATAATAAATATTGTTTACACAAAACACTTTCATAAAAAAGGTGCAGTGAAAATCACCACACCTTATTAATTCTAAGCCTCAACCTTATCATCACATTAATTAGCTTTTACTTCAGCTTTTTCCTTTAATAATACATCTTCTATCACCTGCTTAAAAGTATCCTTAGGCAAAGCGCCCTGTGCCATTTGCGGTTGTCCGTCTTTCGGGCAGAAAAGCAATGAAGGTATGCTTCTGATTCCAAAAGCAGCAGCTAATTCCTGTTCGGCTTCGGTATTCACTTTATAAATATTGATTTTGCCTTTGTATTCTTCTGACAGTTCCTCAAGTATCGGAGCAACCATTTTACATGGCTGACACCAGTCGGCATAAAAATCAATAATACATGGCAATTCGCCTTCAAATTTCCACTCTTTATTTATCTCGTAATTGAATACTTTTTCGATAAATGTTTGCTTTGTTAAATGTTCCATTTTTTTATGATTGTTTTTTATTTCTTTTCTTCTTCTTTTTTCTTACCCAAAAGGAATTCATCAATTACCTGCTTAAAAGTTTCTTTTGGCAATGCCCCTGTTGTCATCTGTGGTTTCCCGTCCATTGGGCAAAATAAAACAGCAGGAATACTTCTTATACCAAATACCGCTGACAGTTCCTTTTGCTTTTCGGTATTCACTTTGAAGATGTTAACTTTTCCTTTGTATTCATTAGCCAGCTCTTCCATAATCGGGGCTATGAGCTTGCAAGGCTTACACCAGTCTGCGTAAAAGTCAATAACACAGGGAAGGTCGCCTTCATATACCCATTTATCGGGATTCTTCTCATAATCAAAAACTTTTTTCTTAAATGTCTCTACTGTCAAATGTTCGGGTTTGATTTTTTCTTTTTCCTGTCCTGAGACAATTAATGTACTTACAAAAAATGCTACTATAAGTAGCCCAAGATAATTTTTCATAGTTTTATAATGTTAGTTGTTTTTAAAAACGCTACAAAAGTAAAAATATTTTTAAATCGCTTAAATATCACTTTTTGTATCTTTGCAATCAAATTTCATTCCAGTTGTCAACATGTCATATTTATGACAGCATAAAATATGAAGTCATTATTTAAAAATATAGGTATAATTGAATTTGATGATTTATTCTCAACAGATGAGAGGTGCTTTGAATTTTTGGCAGGGAAAAAATGGGAGAATGGCTTTATATGCCGGAAATGCGGACATACCAATTACTGCAAAGGCAAAAAGCCATATTCCAGGAGGTGCACAAAGTGCAAATCGGAAGAATCAGCCACAGCACATACTGCATTTCATAAATGCAAATTACCTTTAACCGAGGCGTTTAAAATAACCTACCTGGTTTGTAATAACCCTGACATTTCTACTTATAAACTGTCGGAGAAATTTAATATCCGTCAAATGACATGCTGGAAATTTAAGAAAAAAATTATAGAATGTATTAATCAACGGGGTGATATTGATATTTTTGAAAAGGAGGCATTGACAAAAGAGTTTATTGAATAATAACCAAAAAGCGCCATTCTAAATCGAAACAGCGCTTTTTGGATGAAAAAAATTACCAATTTATCCTTTAAATTAAACGCAATAATTATGTCGGTTATTGCTTGAATTATTTTGCTCTTTATAATAAGATGTCTGAAATAACATTAATAGTCGGCAGTCGTCCAAAAAAATAAAGACTGCAAACTGGAGACTGGGGACTGATCCCGATAGCTATCGGGAGGAGACTGAGAACTAAATATCCCCTTCCTTCTTAGTCTGTTCTTCGAACTCCTTAATCAGTTCCTCCGGTGATTTACCAAGATTTTTAATTGAAACCTCAGCATCGTCGGCAAATTCGTCATCAGGAAATTTTTCAAGAAATTCAGTATAAATTTTTCTCGCTTCTTCCAGATCATTCAAATTATTTTCATAGACGTATCCTTTCAAAAACAGACATTGTGGAGTCTTTTCAAAATCAGGATAATTTTGTAGTATCCGGTCAAAAACCTCAATAGCTTTATGAGGCATGTTCAGGTTCATCGCCATATCGCCCGCCTTGAACAAGTAATCGGGAGCCTGCTTATCATCAGGGAATTCGTCTGCATATTCAATATATGCATCAATCAATTCACTTGCTTTGTCCCTGTCAACCATCTTATTCTCGTCGGAGAAAAGTGTTTCTTCAAGGTTCTTTATGTTCAACTGTATTTTCTCCTTTGGCGAAGAACATGCAGACAAAACAACAACTGTAATAATTAAATAACCAAAAGTCTTAATCATTTTCATAATAAAATAGTTTTTAAGTGTTATTTTCTTTTACCTTTTTTTCTGTTCGGAAAAATCATTTTATAATCCACATTAATATTGCCTTTCGAAATATCCTGAAGTTTCCTTCTCATAAGTATTTTCCTGATATTGCTCACACGGTCAACAAATAATATACCCTGTAAGTGTTCATATTCATGTAGAATAACGCGAGCTTTTACACCGTTAAACCGCTCTTCATGAAGCATAAAGTTCTCATTATAATATCGAATATAAATGTTCGGTTTCCTGGGAACATCTTCACGGATATCAGGTATGCTTAAACAACCCTCATTAAACATCGTTTCCTTTCCTCCTTCTTCTATTATTTCAGGATTTATAAAAACCCTTTTAAATCCTTTCGCTTCCGGTATTTCGTTTGCATAAGGAGTTGTATCAACAATAAATAGTCTGATAGAAAGATTGACCTGTGGCGCTGCCAGTCCGACACCGTTGGTTACATATATTGTTTCAAACATATTGTCGATAAGCTCTTGCAAACCGGGATAGTCCTTCTCAATCTCTTTTGCTGTTCTTCTTAAAACCGGATGACCGTATGCTGTAACAGGTAAAATCATAAATTCAATTTAATGTATTATATTTATTTCAAGACAAAAGTAAAAAGATAAAAGTTTAAAATTTTTAGTTTATTGTTCATGATTTCCTTTTTTCAGAATCAAGGTACGATTGTAAAATTAAAACTGCACTTACTTTATCTATCAGGGCTTTATTCTGCCTGTCTTTTTTCTTTAAACCTGCTGAAACCATTGTTTGAGCTGCAATTTTAGAAGTAAACCGTTCATCATATCTTTCAACAGAAATATCAGGAAATTCTTTTTTTAATTTTTTAACAAAAGGTTCAATAAATTTAGCTGAGTCCGAAATCGTATTATTCATTTGCCTTGGTTCACCAACAACAAAGCAATCTACTTTTTCAGACTGTAAATAGTCTTTAAGAAACCGGATAACATCTTTTGAGTGAACTGTTGTTAAGGCTGTAGCTATAATCCGGAGTTCATCCGTTACAGCCAGCCCAACTCTTTTCTGCCCATAATCAATTGCCAGTATCCTGCCCATTTGTAATTTTAAATGATCAAATTCAGCTTTTTAATAACTCAAATTTTTTTGCTAAATTATAAAGAAGTTTAAATACATAAAAAAAATATCTAATTTTGATTCGATTATACCGGACATGAAAGTAAACAGAGAGTAGTGGACATAAGGGTATAATGGAAATAGAGTATCAAGGGTAAATTCTATTTAAGAAAAATATGTTAGAGAACCTAAAACATAATATTGAAAAGGCATGGGATGATACGTACCTATTAAAATTCAAAAAAATTCAGAAGTCGGTAAGGCATGTTATTAAGTTGCTGGATAAAGGTACAATCAGAGTTGCCGAACCGGATGGAGACGAATGGAAAGTGAATGAATGGGTGAAAAAAGCAGTAATAATGTATTTCCCTATTCAAAAAATGGAAACCACTGAAGTGGGGATTTTTGAGTTTCATGATAAGATAGGCCTAAAAAAACACTATAAAGAACTCGGAGTTCGGGTTGTGCCACATGCTATTGCCCGCTACGGTTCTTATGTCGCAAAGGGAGTAATTATGATGCCTTCATACATTAATATCGGGGCGTATGTTGATATCGGGACGATGGTGGACACATGGGCTACAGTGGGTTCATGCGCACAGATAGGAAAAAATGTACACTTAAGCGGTGGCGTTGGTATTGGCGGAGTTTTGGAACCTGTGCAAGCAGCCCCGGTTATTATTGAAGATGGTTGCTTTATCGGTTCGAGAAGTATTGTTGTGGAAGGGGCGAGAGTTGAAAAAGAAGCTGTGCTTGGCGCTAATGTTGTTATTACCAGGTCAACGAAGATAATTGATGTAACGGGAAATACACCTGTTGAAATCAAAGGCAGGATACCGGCACGGTCGGTTGTAATACCGGGTTCATACACAAAAAAATTCACTGCCGGAGAGTATAATGTTTCATGTGCTTTGATAATAGGTAAAAGGAAAGCTTCCACCGACTTAAAAACTTCGTTGAATGATGCATTGAGAGATTATGATGTGGTGGTGTGAGATTTTGATTATTAACTTTAATTTTGTCCCGAAAATTTCGGGATTAGGCATTTTTTATTATTGATTATTCTTTGAATAAATTCCTCATCATACAAACCGCTTCTATTGGCGATGTAATACTCGCCACTCCTGTTATTGAAAAGCTTCACCACCATTTCCCGGAAGCTAAAATTGATTTCCTGCTGAAAAAAGGCAATGAAAGCCTTTTCGAATCCCATCCTTTTATTCACCAGGTGATGATATGGGACAAGTCTTCTGACAAATACAAAAACTTTTGGGGATTAATAAATTACATCAGAGATAAAAAATATGACTGCGTTATCAATGTTCAGCGATTTGCTTCAAGCGGACTGATGACGGTTTATTCAGGTGCAAAGCTTAAAATAGGTTTCAATAAAAATCCTTTTTCCTTTCTATTCAATAAAAGAGTTAAACATACTATACGAAAAGGAAACAGGCACGAAACCGAACGAAACCTTGACTTAGTCAGAATCATAGCTGATGATACTGCATTTCCGGTGAAATTGTATCCTTCGCAGCACGATTATGCAAAAATGTCGCAATACAAAACCGTTAAGTATATATGCATATCGCCGGCTTCGTTATGGTTTACCAAGCAATACCCGAAAGAAAAGTGGATCGAATTTATAAATGAAATCGATAAAGAATTAAGAATTTATTTTTTAGGTTCGAAAAATGATTACGAAATTTGCGAGGAGATCATCAAAATTTCAAGGCATATAAATTCGTTAAATCTTTCGGGAAAGTTGAGTTTTTTGGAATCGGCAGCGCTGATGAAGGACGCTAAAATGAATTATATGAATGATTCGGCGCCCATGCACTTAGCCTCGGCAGTAAATGCGCATGTTACTGCAATATTTTGTTCAACAGTGCCGTCGTTTGGTTTCGGGCCTTTATCGGATGATTCGGTGGTAGTGGAAACAAATGAAAAACCTGACTGCAAACCCTGCGGATTACACGGATTAAAAAAATGCCCGGAAAAACATTTTAGATGTGCATTAACGATTAATACAAGTGATTTGTTAGAGAGATTGTAACTTATGGAAGAAGATATACAAAAAGCCGTTAAAGTTCTTATGGCAGGTGGAACAATCCTTTACCCAACCGACACAATTTGGGGTATCGGTTGCGATGCCACTAATAACAGAGCTGTACAGAAGATTTATAAAATTAAGGAACGGTTGAAAAAATCCAGCTTTATCATCCTTCTGGAAAAAGAAAGTAAAATTACTGATTACGTTGAAAAAGTTCCGGATATTTTATGGGACTTGCTTAAAAGTATTGATTCGCCAACCACTGTTATTTACCCAAAGGCTAAAAATCTAACAAAAAATGTTATCGCTCCTGATGGCAGTATCGGGATACGTGTTGTAAAAGACGAATTTTGCAGACGAATGATAAGTGAGTTCAACAAACCCGTTGTATCGACATCAGCAAATTTTTCAGGTGAAGCAAGTCCGTTGGTTTTTAAAGATATTTCAGAAGAAATAAAAAACAAGGTTGATTACATCGTTAAAACAAATCGTAATAAACTTAATAAAATAAAAGCCTCAACCATTATCAGGATAAAACTTAGCGGAGAGTTTGAGGTTTTGAGACAATAATATTTTTTATGATTAAAGCAGGATTTATTCAATTCAGACCTGTTCTGGGTAATCAGGATGAGAACATTAAAAGTTTGGGGAAATTACTCATGCAGGCACAGGGTGCAGATTTAATTGTAATTCCCGAACTGGCTAATTCAGGATATAATTTTGAATCGAAGGAACAGGCATTTGAACAGGCAGAAGAAATAGGGAACAGTAAATTTGTAGAATTCCTGGAAGAAGAAGCTCAAAAAAATAAACTTCATATTGTTTCGGGAATTAATGAAAAGGAAGCCGGTAAAATTTATAATACTTCGGTATTGGTGGGACCACAAGGTTATATTGGTAAATACCGGAAGATACACCTTTTTATGAATGAGAAGGATTTTTTTGAAAGGGGAAATCTCGGGCTGCCTGTTTTTGATCTTGGCTTTTGCAAAATGGGGATGTTGATCTGCTTTGATTGGATTTTCCCTGAAGTCTGGCGTATTCTTGCCCTGAAAGGAGCGGATGTGATCTGTCATCCTTCCAATTTAGTGCTGCCTTATGCCCAGCAAGCAGTTCCTGTTCACGGGATGATCAACAGGACATTTAATATTACTGCCAACCGCTTTGGAATGGAGAGAGACATAACATTTAGCGGAAAATCCATTATTTCCGATCCTTTGGGTAAAACTCTGAAAATGGCATCATCCGATAAAGATGAAGTGATGATAGCTGATATTGATCTGTTATTGGCAAGGGATAAAATGGTTACAACACGAAATCATATTATGGAAGACAGGATACCTTCGGAGTATGGAGAATTGACAGAATAAGGAATATAAGATAGCTAACTATTGAATAAAAGTAATACTTTTTTTACAAATCCCGTAAAAGCCTTGTCATGGCAATCGTGATGTCAGGCAGGAATCCCCGATTTATTTCCTTTCGGATTAGCCGGGCGCTTTTACGGCACATAAATCCGAAAGAACTTGCAAATGCGTTGTCTAAGAAATTATTTCAGCTTTGTTATAAACAGCTTTTACTACTTTTTCGGTCACCGGTGTCTGTCCTTTTTTATATCCGAGGTCTGTTAGCCTCATGTATTTATAATCTGTAAAATTGTTTTTGTCAAAAACCTGTTTTCCGCAATCAATGGAGCAACCGTCAATTACAAGAATATTTTTCTTTTTAAAATCTTCAATGGATTTTTCTATACCTGCACCAACAACAGCGAGACAATTCATTTTTCGAACACCGTTATCTTGCAATTTGCGGGCAACAAGGTCGGAAAGATGTCCAACATCTGACGCACCTGAACAAGCAAATACTATGTATTCTCCTGCTCCGCACAGACATTGATTTTGAGTTTTCGTTTTTTCTTTCATAATCTTAAAATTTATATTCAAAATTCAGTAAAACGTGATTTTGGAAATTCAAATCATTATTGTCTGGAATCCAACCCTGATAATTCAACGAAAGGTTAACGCCCTTAACAGGTGAATACTGGAATCCTGTAATAATTGCAGATCCATCATTATAAAAATGCCAATGTTTATTTTCCCCGGCTTTTGTATTTGAAATCAACTTGTCAAAGCGGACAAATATTTCAAATTTATTGCTAAATATGTAACTACCGAAAATGGAATAACCAAATAAATCTTCGTCTTTAATATTCAAATGATTTTGCTGATAATTGAACTCTCCACCAACCCTGAAATACTTTGGATGTTTATAACCTGCAAATACCGAAATCAATTGCTGTGCTTTATTATTTATAGAATCACCGGATGTTTTATTAGCATAATAAATCCTGATCTGCAAGCCTTTTAGAGGTTTTAAATCAAATCCGGCAGCAATTTTAACTTTTCCAAATTTATCCTGAATTACTCTGACTCCTTCACCATTGGTAAGGGCAACATCAAAGCCAAATTTATCATTGAATTTATAATATCCGATAAAACCCAGATCAGTACTTGATGTATGATAATACCTGTCCTGGAAAGTTTGTGCAACATACCTATATCCCCAAAAGCGTTCCTGGGTAATATAATGATTCTGCAAAATTGCACCGCCTTCCAGTTTAAGCTTTTCGTTCACCTTCCATTGCAAACTTGCAAATTTCAGGAACATGGTATAATATGCTCCTTCCTTAGATGAGTTCTGAACATTCAGCAAATTGTCTGCCGAATCGCTAACTGTAATTTGTCCGATTGTTGTTGGCTTTCCCCTGTCAATAATAATTTTTGAACTCCACTTTTCATTAAACTTGTATTGGAACCCGAGGTGGGCACGTCCAAAACCATAACTATAAAAATTATCATTAACATTGTATGAAGCGGTGCCAAAAACCTGAACAATGGGTTTTACTTTGTTGAAGTTAAAGCCAAAAGCATTGGTTGTGTCCTGGGCTTTAGCGGTAAACATGGTAACGATACCTGTAAAAATGAAAAGAAACTGTAATATTTTATTATTCATGATTCTTTTATTTTGTGTACAGTATCATGGCAATAACAAAAATTATTGCACGTCGTTTTACTTATTAGAAATTGCAAACTATTTCAAGCATTCGCTGATTTTGTTTTTCAGTTCTTTTTCAAACTTTTCTTTATCTTTTTTAATTGCGTAATCGCGAACGATTGCTGACACATCAGTAGCTGTTTCTTTTTTCTTTTTCTTTTTAACAATCACAACTGTTTGCGATTTGGCATTATACTTTTCAATTAATGCTTTATTGGCTTCATCTGCCAATTTAACAACTTTGAAACTTATATTTTTATCAGCAAAATACTTTTCTATAACTGATCTTACATCTGCCTCAAGAGCATTGCATGCTCTTGCTTTACAGCAGCTTAGATTAGCCTTGAAGTATAATATTTCGATCTCATTCTTTGAAGATTGAGCATGAGTTGCTCCAATAATTGTGATCATCGCCACAACAAGCATAAAAATTGACTTTTTCATAATTTCGATATTAAGTTTGTACTATTATTAATTAACATTTAAGATTATTCAATTTATCAGTATAATCAAACAATTGCTCCATAAATCAAACCGCTAATGGTTGCCATAATTGAAACCAAAATCACGTAGACAATCGTTTTTTGAGTACCAATTACACTTCGGATAACCAGCATATTAGGCAATGATAATGCAGGACCTGCTAACAGTAATGCCAATGCAGGGCCTTGTCCCATTCCGTTGTTCAGCAAACCTTGAATTATTGGTATCTCCGTAAGAGTAGCGAAATACATAAATGCTCCGAAAATGGATGCAAAAAAGTTTGAAAGGATTGAATTTCCGCCTACGAGAGATGAAACCCATTCACTTGGAATAATACCTTCACCGTCAACTGTACCGAGCAATAAACCTGCAATTAATACTCCGGCTGCAAGCAAAGGCATAATTTGTTTTGTAAATCCCCAACTTTCTCTTAACCAATCTTGCGATTCGCCCGGTGTGATCATTGTAAGAATTGTTAATCCGACAACTGCAATTACAAATGGAATTAAAGGCTGTGCCGGAAAAATAAATGCTGTTGCTATAACCGGAATTGCCGCAAGTATGACATATAAAGGTTTCATTTTCAGGATTTTTATCAAGGAATAAATAAACATTAATCCGAAAAATGCAGTAATCTGCCATTTATATGCATAAAGCCAGTACATAAACCCTTCATTGGTATCCGGTTTACCCCAATTTGCAAATACAAGAATTAAAACCAAAGCAAAGAAATGGTAGGCAGTTTGCCACAAGGGGCGTTCTCCCTTAACATCAGGAAAATCCATTTTTTCAGCACGTTTTTTTTCTTCTTTACGATATATTAAAGACATGATTATACCGATTATAACGCTAAAAACAACAGCACCAATAATCCGGGCAATACCAAGTTCAAATCCTAAAATTCGTGCAGTGAGAATGATTGCCAAAATATTGATTGCAGGACCTGAATATAAAAACGTTATAGCAGGTCCTAATCCTGCTCCACGTTTGTGAATACTTGAAAATAATGGCAAAATTGTGCAACTGCAAACAGCAAGTATTGTTCCTGATAATGAAGCAATAAGATATGCTTTCCATTTTTTTGCTTTTGCCCCGAAATATTTAATTACGGCTCCCTGACTAACAAAAACAGCAATTACACCGGCAATAAAAAATGCAGGGACAAGACAAAGCAAAACATGTTCCTGTGCATACCATTTTGTTAGTTCAAATGCTTCTAACAGGGCGTTGTTAAATCTTTCTGTCCCGATTGGCATAAAATAGGCAAATAAGAAAAAGCCCAATATCCACGCAAATATTTTAAGTTCTTTTTTCCATTCCATTAATCACGTATTTTGAAAAATTGATTTATTTCTCGCAACATTTAATTTCTGATTTCAGAAGTTCTCTGATATCACCTATTATGTCATGCACCCAGCAATCATCATTACCTGCACTTTCTCTGATAGTTAGAGCAATAATATATGCTATTTCCTTTGGTGTGGCACCTGCCTGGATTGCTCCGTTAAAATGTTTTTTTACACAAGGAGCAGACCGTCCTTTTATTGCAAGTGCAAGACAAATAAATTGATAAGTTTTCTCATCAATCATTCGTTTGTCTTCATACATTTTATCAATGTTTTCAAACATTTCGGTAAATTCCGGAAAATTTTCTGATAAAAATCTCATAATTTGTAATTTTTAAATTTGTTTATTGTTATTAAATATTCATTTCGTAAATTTACGAACTATAAAGTTAAAATTTTTTATAAAAAATAAATCATTATAAAATATAATCCCACCACGATAAAAATTACAGAAACAACCCTGCGGAACCATATCTCAAATATTTTTACTTTATTATAAACTCCACCAACACCTCCTACTGTGTAAGCAATAAACCATGCAAAAATAATCACAGGTAAACCTGTGCCTATGGCAAAGATTAAAGGTAAATAAAGTCCTGATGCGCTTGTAATTGTTATTGGTATTAACATTCCAAAATATAATACCCCGCTGTAAGGACAAAAAGCAAGTGCAAATACAATACCCAACAATAATACACCCCAAAAACCGGATTGACTTTTTTGTTCCATTCTTTCTTTAAGTTTTCCAAGTCCCGGAAATTTAATTTTTATAAAATCAAGCATAAATAAGCCGATTAATATTAATATCGGACCTAAAAGTTTCTCTCCCCACTGTTGAATAAAACCCGAAACCTGAAACTGACTTGCTCCAAAATAAAATATAAGACCAATGCCGGTATAAGTTACGGCTCTGCCAAGAGTATAAGTAAGTCCGTTAAAAAAAACTTTACGTTTATTATCAATATCTTTACTTATATAAGCAATTGCAGTAATATTTGTAGCCAAAGGGCAAGGGCTGACTGAAGTCATTAAGCCTAATATCAGTGCTGATAAAAAAGGTAATTGAGTACTGTCAAACCAATTTTGAAGAAACTCCATAATTTTATTGAGTTAACAAATCATCAACTGTTTTTTTAATCTCTTCTTTTAATTTATCAGGATTATTACGGGCATACATAAAACCTTTATTTATCAAATTAACTGTTTCCGAACCGGATACAAATAATAGAGTTTGTCCTGATACTTGGTATTTTTCTGCAAGAGATTTATTGTCATCTTCTTCAAGATTTATGGAAATAAATGCTATTGCACCGGTTTTCATATCTTTGGGATATAACTCTTCAAGAATTGATTTAGTAACATTTTCTACTGTCCGGCAAGTAGCACACCTGCGTGTGTAGTGAAAATAGTAAACTTCAATTTTTTTTACTTCTTCCATACTATCATTTGAAATTAAAGTTTCATTACTTTGAGTATTATTGCAAGCAATTGCATTAAAAGCAAATAATAACACTAATAAAGAATTTCCTATTTTTTTCATTTTTTTTATAATTTATTGGGTTAATACTTTTTTAATTTCTTTTGCGGACGGCACACGTCCTTTTATTACAACTTTTTCGTCAATTACAAGTGCAGGTATTGAAACTACACCATAATTCATAATTTGCATAATATCTTCAATTTTTGAGATATTTGCTTCGATACCTGTTTCGGCAACAACTTCACGAGTGAGCTTTTCAAGTGTTTTACACTTTGAGCAACCTGTGCCAAGAATTTTTATTTCCATTTTTATAAATTTTAATTATAATTCGTAGTTCGCAAAACTACGAACTATATTTTTAATAAAAAAATTATAATTGTAAAAAAGTCTTAAAAAGTTTTTGAGCTAATTCCCAGTTCTCTCTGTTAAGGCAATATTTTATTTTTGGTGGTTCAATCTCACCCTGAATTAAACCGGATTTTTTTAATTCTTTCAGGTGTTGCGAAAGAGTTGATTTAGCTATTGGTAATACTTCGGATAAATCGCCACTGTAACAACATGTTTGTTTTGATAATAATTCTAATATATACATTCTTACAGGGTGTCCCATTGCTTTTGCAAAACGTGCCGTAAGTTTTTGTTTTTCCGTTAAAGTTTTTTTTGCTTTATCCATAATGTTTATTTTTTCTGTTCGCAATAATACGAATAATTAATCATTTGAGCAATTATATTTTTTTGAGTCAGCAAAAAGTAAATGTGCAAAAGCGAAGCCTTTTACCCGCTGTTATATGACCCGCAGGGCAAATTTCGATTTCATCGGGACGCAGAGTTCCGAACCCCGCTCAAATTACAGGCAATCATCTCCCTCACTCCAGTAACAATGTCGTTTACCCCTGGTTATCCAGGCTTCAAGCCCTATTTCTTTGATAGCTTTCAAATTCTTCACAGAGGCATCATAATGAAGTCCCTCCATGAGTGATTTAAGTTTACCACAAATCTCAAAATCATTGCATTCATAGCAAGCATAAAAACCTCTATCTATACAACATTTCCTAACCTTGCAGGCTATTCCACTATCTTCCCTTTCCCTGCAAATCATCGGGCATTTTAAGCCAGTCATAAACCCAAGCATCTCATAAAATTTGTCATAATCTTTAAGCTGCTCAGAGAACACACATTTTGCAGTTCGATCGAATTTATATTTCTCCAGCACCATCATGAAGTTCTTTGCTGCATCGGCAATCACATCTGTATAACCTAAACAATCGCCACAATAAATCCCACAATAGGCAAGTAATTTTTTTCTCTCTTTCATCTTCTCGTCTCCTTCTCTATTTTATTTAAACACAAAATGTCTTTAAAAGCATATACTTGATTTTAAAAGCGGAGTTCGGAATTTCATATAACTACCGTATATCCATAACCCTATTGCAAATATTTCCATTCTGCCTGTCAGTTTCCTATTTGTCTAACTTATGTAAGTGAGGAATATAAAGTTTCAAGAGTTGTGTGTTTTGATAAGCCTGCTTTTGTGCTTATACACGTACAAATATAAAAATATTTTTTCAAAATGAATATTTTTCAAAATTTTATTAAACCCCCCAGGCTCTTTATTTCCGACAGGTTCATATTGCTAACGTGCGTATATTTCGGATTAGCCGGGCGCTTTTTTCGAATGGATTCATCCGGGCGGACAGGCGGACTTGCGCCGGTTTAGCGGTAGTTATTCTTTGATTTTTACGTAAATATGTTTTATATGTGTTTTTTCAACTTCTCTCTCATCAATATCAAAATGCTCATGTAATGATTTTATCAATGGAGTTAATTTAGGAAATCCATAATTTCTTGGATCAAAATCAGGTTTCTTTTTAATAATCAACGATCCAACTTCAGCGAGGAATGCCCACCCATTATCATCAGCTATGTCTTCAATCGAAGACTTTAATAACTGAATAAATGTATTGTCAATTGAATCAATTTTTGCTGTTTCGGTTGGAATCGAAGTAGTTACTTTTTTCGTTTTAGGAATTTCTTTAGCATCAATAATTTCAATATAAATAAACTTATCACAAGCAACTATGAAAGGTTTGGGTGTTTTCTTTTCCCCTATCCCAATAACCAACATACCTGATTCCCTTAACCTGGTTGCTAATCGAGTGAAATCACTATCACTTGAAACAAGGCAAAATCCATCAACTTTCTGACTGTGTAAAATGTCCATAGCATCAATAATCATTGCAGAATCAGTTGCATTTTTACCAGATGTGTAACTATATTGCTGAATTGGAGTTATCGCATGTTCAAGTAATGCAGGTTTCCAACCTGATACAGTTGGTTTTGTCCAATCTCCATATATTCTTTTAATTGTTGGTGTCCCAAGTTTAGCAATCTCATCAAGCATCCCTTTAATGTTGGAATAGGGAATATTATCCGCATCAATAAGAACTGCTAATTTCAAATCGTTTTTTTCTCTCATAGTTGTTTGTTTTTATAATTCTGGCTAAGGTAAAAATTATTTGTTGATTATCTGTTATTTGCGATTTTATTGAAATTCTCAATCGTTCTCTTTTTATGCTATTTTTTACGTTAGTTCCTCTGGTAAGTCTTGTGTGTCGGCTGTACAAGAAGGTTAACGTTCCCGCAATATGGCCAGTTGGCGATTTTATAGCAGGATGTTTTTTAATTTGTATTTATTTAAATTTTCCAATTCTATGTCTTGATTACCTGGATGCGCCAATTGGCTATGATTGCGTGTTGAACTAAACCTCCCTTTCGGGAGGTAGCTTTTGATTACTCTGCAATATTTTGTTACTTTTGCCTTCAAATATCAGTCAGTTTTTCTCTACTTAACACTGAAAAATTGATTCCCCTATATATAATGTATCACTTCATTTAAATCCGGTTTAGTT